>DYNS01000421.1 GCA_020720965.1 Anaerolinea sp.
AACCGTGATGGTCTTCGCCGGGCTGTTCCCGCGCATTCTCATCTCCTCGCTAGACCCGGCATACAGCCTCACCATCGAAAACGCTTCCGCTTCTCCCCTCACCCTGCAAACCATGACGACCGTCACCTTCATCTTCCTGCCCCTTGTGCTGGTTTATGTCGGTTGGACGTATTACCTCTTCCGCAAGCGCGTCTCTACAGACGTGAAAACGCTGGTCTACTAAAAAAACAAGGGGCTGTCCATTGCTGGACAGCCCCTTGCATTTACTTCTTCTACTTCTTCGGCTCGCCGTTGACGGTTGTTCCTTCGGCGCTGTTTTGGGGGTCTTTCTTCTCTTCTGCGCCCAGGTTATCTTTAAAAGAGCGCAAACCTGCACCCAATTCGCCCAGGACTTTGCCAAAGCGCCCCGGTCCAAACAGGATGACGACAATCACCAACAAGATGAGTAGTTCTGGAATGCCAAAGCGTGTCATAAAAATCTCCTTTTGTGGGCTAGATTAATACCACAATCCCGGCGGAATGAACAGTTATGCCTGCCGCCCAAAGAAAATCCCCTCCAGCGCCCGCAAAACACGCCGGAAGAAGGAACGCACCCGCGCCCAGGGCTGGTACAGCGCCGGGTCTATCCGGCGGGTGGTCTGCGGTTCCAGCGGACCCGTCCACTCGGCGGCGAGGGCTGCCCAGGTGAGGCCCGCGCCAAAGCCCACAAAAACCAACTTATCGCCGGGGCGAATTTTCCCCACCTGCACTGCCTCGGTTGTGGCAATGGGGATGGATGCGGTGGAAGTGTTGCCGTAACGCTCCAGGTTTACAAAAAACTTCTCCATCGGCATCTTCAACCCACGCGCGGCGGCTTCGATGATGCGGATGTTCGCCTGATGCGGCACGACCATCTTCAAGTCTTCCAATTTCCAGCCCGATTTTGTTACCGCCTCCAGGGTGGATTGCGCCATGACGCGGGTGGCAAAGCGGAAGACTTCCTTGCCGTCCATGTGAATAAAATGCTGACCGGTGTGCAAGCCCACCTCGTCTATGGGGCGCTTGCTGCCCCCGGCGGGGATGGTGAGAAAATCCGCCCCGGAGCCGTCCGAGTGCATCACCGCGCCCATGACCCCGCCGGGCTTTTCGCTGGCTTGCAGCACAAAAGCCCCGGCGCCATCCCCAAACAGGATGCAGGTGTTGCGGTCTTTGTAATTGGTAAAGCGGGAGAGGGTTTCTGCGCCGATGACCAGCACGGACTTGACAGAGCCGGAGCGGATGGACTGCGCTCCCATGTTGATAGCGTAAATGAAACCGGAACAGGCGGCAGAGAGGTCAAAAGCCCCGGCGCGGGTCGCGCCAATTTTGTCCTGGATAATGGAAGCAGTGGAGGGGAAGATATGTTCCGGCGAGGAGGAGGAGCAGATGATTAAATCCAAATCGGTGGGGGAAATTCCCGCCATCCGCAGCGCCTGCACGGAGGCTTCTGCCCCCAGGCTGGCAGATGATTCGTGTTCCGAGGCAATCCGGCGTTCCCGAATGCCGGTTCGCTCCCGAATCCATTGGTCGCTGGTATCCACCATTTTGGCAAGGTCTTCATTGGTAAGGATGCGAGCGGGGAGGTGCATTCCCCACCCGGTGATGTGGGCGTAGGGCATAAAAATCGCCTCCGGCTATTCTTCGTATCGGCTTAGGATGAGGGTGGCGTTGTGACCGCCAAAACCAAAAGAGTTGGACATGACATGGCGAGGGTTGGCTTCTCTGGGTGTGTTGGGGATGTAGTCCAGGTCACAGTTGGGGTCTGGGGCGCTGTAGTTGATGGTGGCGGGCAAAATTCCCTGGCGCAAAACCTGCACACACAGGGCAGCCTCGAGAGCGCCCGAAGCGCCGAGGAGATGCCCGGTCATGGACTTGGTGGAGGAGATGGGGGTTTGGCGTGCTGCCTCGCCAAAAACGGTTTTGATGGCAGCCGTTTCGGATTTGTCGTTGAGGGGGGTGGAAGTGCCATGCGCGTTGATGTAGCCGATTTGGGCAGGTTGAAGCCCGGCATCCTTCAGCGCCAGGCTCATGCACAAAGCCGCGCCCGCGCCGTTTTCGGCTGGTGCCGAAATGTGATATGCGTCATCGGTTGTGCCGTAGCCGCTCACTTCTGCCAGGATGTTGGCACCCCGCGCCAGGGCATGTTCCAGAGATTCCAGCACGAGGACGGCAGCGCCTTCCGCCATCACAAAACCGTCCCGGTCTTTGTCGAAGGGGCGGGAGGCGCGTTGCGGGTCTTCGTTGCGGGTGGAAAGAGCGGTCATCACATTCAGCCCTGCCATTGCCACCGAGACGATGGAGGCTTCTGCCGCGCCTGCC
>DYNS01000108.1 GCA_020720965.1 Anaerolinea sp.
GCAGCAGGAGAACACTTACGGCTTCATCGAGGCGGTTGTGCGCGAGGTGGCAGCCCTAACCCCTGGCGCTTACTTCCACTTCGGCGGCGATGAAACCCACGCCACGAGCGGCGAAGATTACGCCCGCTTTGTGGAGCGGGTGCAAGACATCATCCTGGCGCAGGGCAAAATCCCCATCGGCTGGGAAGAAATTGGCAAAACCCGGCTTGCCGCCCCCACCCTTGCCCAATTTTGGTGGAACGAAGAAAACATCCGCCTGGCGCTGGCGCAGGGCAACAAAATCATCTTCTCGCCTGCCCGCAAAACCTACATGGATATTAAATACGAGCCGCACAGCCCCCTGGGCTTGCTGTGGACGGAAACCTGTACCGAAGTGCAGGATGCCTACGACTGGGACCCTGCCCGGTTTCTGGAAGATGTCCCCGCCGAGGCAATTCTCGGCATCGAAGCCCCGCTCTGGACCGAAACCGTCAGCGTTCCCAATCACCTGGACTTTATGACTTTTCCGCGCCTGTGCGGATACGCGGAAATTGGCTGGTCGCGCCCAGAGGGGCGCAGTTGGGAGGACTACCGTCTGAGACTGGCAAAACACGGGGCGCGCCTGCAACGCCTGGGGGTGCAGTTTTATCGCTCCCCGCAAGTGGATTGGGAGGGTTAAATAAAAAAGCGAGCGGCTACACGCTGCTCGCTTTTTGTTTGGGCACTGTTTACTTTACTTTGCCCTGGTTGGCAACCGCCTCCGCCGCTTTGGCGATGGCTTCCTGGTTGCCCAGGTAGTAATGGCGAATCGGTTTCAGGTTCTCGTCCAGTTCGTACACCAGCGGGATGCCGGTAGGGATGTTGAGTTCCAGAATGTCGGCTTCGCTGATGTTATCCAAAAACTTGACGAGGGCGCGGAGCGAGTTGCCGTGCGCCACAACCGCGACTCGTTTTCCGGCTTTAATCTGCGGGGCGATGTCGGAGTGCCAGAAAGGCAGAACGCGCTCCAGGGTGTCTTTGAGCGATTCGGATGCCGGGAATTGCTCCGGGGTCATGCCAGCATAGCGGGGGTCAAAGCGCGGATGACGTTCATCATCCAGAGAAAGAGCGGGAGGCGGGACATCGTAACTGCGCCGCCAGGCTTTTACCTGTTCCTCACCGTATTCTTGAGCGGTTTCGGATTTGTTCAGCCCTTGCAGTGCGCCGTAGTGCCGCTCGTTGAGCTGCCATGCTTTGTGAACGGGAATCCATTCCAGGTTGAGTTCGTCCAGCACTGCCCAGGCGGTTTTAATGGCACGGCGCAAAACCGAGGTGAAAGCTACGTCAAAGGTGTAGCCGTCATGCTTCAGCGCCCGTGCCCCGGCATGGGCTTCGGCAAAGCCCTGGGCGGTAAGGTCAACATCTGTCCAACCGGTAAAGCGATTCTCCAGGTTCCAGGCGCTTTGCCCGTGCCGGATGAGTACGAGTTTATAGGTTGTTTCCATCGTAAATTGCTCCTTGATACACACGTAGGGGCGACCGGCTTGGTCGCCCCTACAAATTGAATTGAAATGTGGAGAGACTACCGAACAGCCATTTCGGTGTCGGTGTCAAAGATGTGGAAGTTGTCCATGTTGAAGGCAACCTGCACTTCATCGCCCACCCGGAAGGATGTGCGGGGGTCTACACGCGCAACGAAGCTGTTTTGCCCGCTGAGTAGGTAGAGGAAGATTTCGTTACCCATGAGTTCGATGACATCCACTTTGCAGCTAAGGGTTTCGGCGTGAATGTTGGGGGGCAGGAATTTCGGGTTGTGAACATCTTCGGGGCGAATGCCAAAGACGACCTTGCGCCCGTCCAGGTGTTCGTAGGTTTTTATGCGGTCCTGGGGAATGGGCAGGGCAAAGTTGCCGGTATCTACATAGAGTTTGCCCGCATCCTTTTTAATTTTGGCGGGGAAGAAGTTCATGGCGGGGGAGCCGATGAAGCCTGCCACAAACATATTGGAAGGGCGGTCGTACAGGGTTTGGGGGGTGTCTAACTGCTGCAACTGCCCCTTGTTGATGACGGCGATGCGGGTTGCCATCGTCATCGCTTCCACCTGGTCGTGGGTGACGTAGATGAAGGTGGTTTGCAGTTGCTGGTGCAGTTTGCTGATATTGGCGCGGGTTTCTACGCGCAATTTAGCATCCAGGTTGGAGAGGGGTTCATCGAAGAGGAATACTTTGGGGTTGCGGACGATGGCGCGACCAACGGCAACGCGCTGGCGCTGGCCGCCGGAAAGCTGGCGGGGTTTGCGGTCTAACAGTTCCTGAATGCCGAGGACTTCGGCGGCTTCGCCTACCCGCTTTTTAATCTCTTCTTTGGGGGTGTTGCGAAGTTTCAGGCTGAATGCCATGTTGTCGAACACAGTAAGGTGAGGGTACAGCGCGTAAGACTGGAAAACCATGGCGATATCGCGGTCTTTGGGGGCGACATCGTTCACTACCCGGTCACCAATCCGAATCTGCCCGCGTGTAATTTCTTCCAGCCCGGCAAGCAGGCGCAGGGCGGTGGTTTTTCCGCACCCGGAAGGACCAACAAAGACGAGAAATTCCTTGTCTTTAATGTCCATGTTCAGGTCGTTCACCGCCAAAACATTACCAAATTCTTTTACTACATGGTCGTACGTTACACTAGCCATTTCTACCTCCGTTTCAGTCGAATATAGTGGCGTGATTATACTAGAGGTCAGATGGGGTGGATAGTTGCAATTTTGGCAGAGGCGCTACCAATCCCCTCCCCACCGAGGGCGAGGGGACACATCGCAACCAGATTTGATACAATTGCCCGCATGAGCAACCCCGAAGACGTGACCCCCGTCCGCAAACAATACTTGGAAACCAAAAGCCTTCACCCCGATTGCCTGCTGCTCTTCCGCCTGGGCGATTTTTACGAGACTTTTGACGAAGATGCCGAAACCATCTCCCGCGAGTTGGACATCGTGCTCACCTCCCGCCCGGTGGGTAAGGGTGTGCGCGTGCCGCTGGCAGGCATTCCCTATCACGCGCTGGATAACTACCTGGGCAAACTGATAGAAAAAGGCTACCGCGTTGCCATTGCCGAACAGGTGCAGGAGCAAAAAGGCGGCAAAATTGTCTTCTCACGCAAGGTGAAGCGGATTGTGACCCCCGGAACGCTGATGGAACCAAACCTGCTGCCGGGAGATGCCAACAACTACCTCGCCGCCGTTTTGCAGGAGGGAGAATACGCCGGGGTCGCCTACGCCGACATCAGCACCGGGGAATTCGCCGCCACCCAACTCAGCATCGGAGAAAACAGTTCCGCCCTGCGTGCGGAGTTAAGTCGCCTGCGCCCGGCAGAAGTTTTGCTGCCAGAAAATCAAACCCTGCCCCCCGGCACGCCGGGACACCTCAGCACCCTGCCTGGCTGGCGCTTCGAGCCGGGGCGCACCGCCGAGGGGCTGCGGCAGCACTTCAACGTCAGCACCCTGGAAGCCTTCGGGTTGAACCATGCCCCTCTCGCCGCCCGCGCCGCCGGGGCGATTCTGCACTATCTCAAAGAAACCGAACCCAGCGCCCTGCAACTGCTCTCCAGCCTGCGCCATTACAGCCTGGACGAGTTTATGAGCCTGGATGCCGCCACCCGCCGCAACCTGGAACTGACCGAAACCCTGCGCGGGGAGGTAAAAAATTCGCTTTTGGGCGTGTTGGATGTCACCGTAACGCCCATGGGCAAGCGCCTGCTACGCCAATGGGTAAACCAACCCCTGCTAGACGAGGGCAAAATCCGCGCCCGGCAAGATGGCGTGGCATTTTTTGTGGCGCAAGGCATGGTGCGGGCAGAACTACGCGCCGCGCTAAAACCCCTGGGAGATTTGGAACGGGTGGTGAACCGGATTGGAACCGGCAACGGACAGCCCCGCGACCTTGTGGCGCTGCGCCAAACCCTGCGCCTGTTACCCGGCATCCCTGGCATTTTCCCCGCCGGAGAGGATGCCGCGCCACTGCGGGCAGCCCTGCACGGCTTTTCTGCCTGCCCGCAAACCCTTCAACTGCTGCAAGAAGCCCTGGCAGACGAACCGCCCGCGACAACCCAAAACATCGGCATCATCCGCCCCGGCTATGCGGAAGAGTTGGACGGGGTGATACAAGCCTCCGCCTACGCCCGCGAGTGGATTAACAACCTGGAGAAGGTGGAACGCGAGCGCACCGGCATAAAAACCCTCAAAGTGGGCTACAACAAGGTCTTTGGCTACTACATCGAACTCTCCGCCGGGCAAGCCGCCAACGCCCCGCAAGAGTACCTCCGCAAGCAAACCCTGGTAAACGCCGAGCGTTACATTACCCCGGAGATGAAAGAGTACGAGATTTTGGTACTCAACGCGGAGGAACGCATCCGCGAGATTGAGTTGCGCCTGTTTAAGGAAATTTGCAGCGTCATCAGCGCGGGGGCAGGGGAATTGCTGGAAAGCGCCCGCAGCCTGGCAGAGTTGGACTGCCTGGCAGCCCTGGGCGAGACCGCCGCCCTGCACAATTACGTCCGCCCGGAGATTCTTTCCGGCGGGGAGATGCGAATAGAAGCGGCGCGTCACCCGGTGGTGGAAAGAACCCTGGAGGGGGGAAAATACGTCCCTAACGATATTTTCTTCGAGCCGGGGGAATTGATTCGCATCATCACCGGACCCAATATGAGCGGCAAAAGCACGGTGTTACGCACAACCGCCCTGCTGACCCTGATGGCGCAGATGGGCAGTTTTGTGCCCGCCCGCGCCGCCCAAATTGGGCTGGTGGACCGTATTTTTACCCGCATTGGGGCGCAGGATGAAATTCATGCCGGGCAATCTACCTTTATGGTGGAGATGATTGAGACGGCGAATATTTTGCACCATGCCACATCCAAATCGCTGGTGATTTTGGATGAGATTGGGCGGGGCACAAGCACTTACGATGGGGTTTCAATTGCGTGGGCGATTGTGGAGTATCTTCATAATCATCCCCATTTGCGCGCCAAGACTTTGTTTGCCACTCATTATCACGAGTTGACTCAGTTGGCGGACTTGTTGCCCGGCGTGCGGAATTACAACGTAGCGGTGATGGAGCAGGACGGGAAGGTTGTCTTTTTGCACGAGATTATCCCCGGCGGGGCAGACCGGTCTTACGGCATCCATGTCGCTCAGCTGGCGGGGTTGCCGCGCCCGGTTATTCAACGCGCCGGGGAAATTATGGCGGAGTTGGAGAAGACCTCCGGGCGGGCGGTGAAGATTAACCCGCTGGCTGCCCAGCAAATTGCGCTCTTCCCCGAAACCAACCCGCTGTTGGAGGAATTGAACCGGCTGGATACGAACAGTCTCTCGCCGATTGAGGCGTTGAATAAGTTGTTTGAATGGCAGAAGACTTTTGGGAGAAAGTGAAGATGACTCCATAAAAAAAGCGCCGCCCCCGTTGCCGGGGGCGGCGCTTTTTGCTAAAGACGGCTTATCACTTCTTCGGTCATTGCACGGGTGCCGAGGCTGCCGCCCAGGTCGGCGGTGCGCGCCCCGGCGGTGATGGTGGCATCCACTGCCGCTTCCACCTGGGCGGCTTCGGCTTCCAGGCGCAGGGAGTGACGAAGCAGCATGGCGGCGGAAAGGATGGTTCCGATGGGGTTGGCAATTCCCTTTCCGGCAATGTCTGGCGCGGAGCCGTGAATGGGTTCGTATAAGCCCACCGTGCCTTCGCCCAGGCTGGCGGAGGGCAACATGCCCATCGAGCCTGCCAGCACACTGGCTTCGTCTGTCAGGATGTCGCCGAACATGTTCTCGGTGACGAGGACATCCAGGGCGGCGGGGGCGGTGATGAGACGCATGGAGGCGGTATCGACCAGCATATGTTCCAGCGCAATTTGGGGGTTTTCTGCGCCAATTTGGCTTGTCACCTGCCGCCACAGGCGGGAAGATTCCAGCACGTTGGCTTTATCTACCGAGGTGACTTTGTTTTTGCGCCCTTTTGCCAGCCGAAAAGCCAGTTCCACCACGCGGCGGATTTCATAGTCGTAGTATTCCATCGTGTCAACGGCGCGTTCCCGCCCGTCTTTCACGTCTCGCCCTTTGGGCCAGCCAAAGTATAAGCCGCCGGTTAACTCGCGAATGACGAGGATATCCACCCCTTGCAGTTTTTCTGGCTTCAGCGGGGAGGAATCGATGAGGGCAGGGTGAACCTTGACCGGGCGCAGGTTGGCGAACACGCCCAAACCTTTTCGCAGGGCTAAAAGCCCACGTTCCGGGCGGTCTTTGGCGTTGGGGTCATCCCATTTGGGTCCGCCCACCGCGCCGAGCAGGACGGCATCGGCGGCTTTGCAGGCGACCAGGGTTTCGTGGGTGAGGGAAGCGCCGTGAGCGTCTATGGAGCAGCCGCCGATGAGGTGTTCCTGGTAGGTAAATTGGTGTCCGTGCCGGGCGGCAATGGCATCCAGCACGCGGACGGCGGCGGCGGTCACTTCGGGACCAATTCCATCGCCGGGGAGGAGGGTGATGTTTGCTTGCATGGGGTTCCTTGGGGGTAGTCGGGTAGTCGGATAGTCAAGTAGTCGGTTAGTCGAATAACGGCTACCTGTTTTTTGTTCTCTGTTCTCTTCTGACCGCTGCCTTACATCGTCAGCCCATATTCGACTGCGTCTGCCAGAGCACGCCAGGAGGCTTCGATGATGTTGGCGCTCGCGCCGACTGTTGTCCAGCGGCGGGTTCCGTTTTGGGTGTCTATCAGCACGCGGGTAAGGGCGGAGGTGCCGTTGTTGCCATCCAGCACGCGGACTTTGTAGTCGGCGAGGTGGAATTTATCTAGGGCAGGGTAGCGCGGGGGGAGGGCTTTCCGCAGGGCGAGGTCGAGGGCGTTGACGGGTCCGTTCCCCTCGGCGGCGGTGTGCAGGATTTCATCCGAGCCGGGAACCCGGACTTTTACGGTGGCTTCGGCGAAGATTCCGCGCCCGGCGCGATGCTCCACATTGACGGTGAAATCTATCATCTCGAAGGGCGGCTGATAGTACATTTCCTGCCGCTTTAGCATGAGGGCAACCGAGGCTTCGGCGGCTTCAAAGGAGAAGCCCCGCGCTTCCAGGGTTTTAATCTCGCTGAGAACGTCCGCCACTTCATCACCGGTATCCATCTCCAGACCGTATTCTTCGGCTTTGCTGAGGAGGTTGCCGCGCCCGGAAAGGTCAGACACGACTACGCGCATCTTGTTGCCCACGTTTTCGGGTTTGATGTGCTGATAGGACTGCGAGGAGCGGCGGGTGGCGGCGACATGCACCCCGCCTTTGTGGGCAAAGGATGATTTTCCGATGTAGGGCAGGTGGTCGTTGGGGGTAATGTTGGCGACTTCGTCCACAAAATGGGAGAGTTCGTACAGTTTGGCGAGGTTGCCCTGAGGCAGGCAGGTGTAGCCCATTTTCAGTTCCAGGTTGGGCATAATGGAGCAGAGATTGGCGTTTCCGGCACGCTCGCCCACGCCGTTGATAGTTCCCTGAACCTGAACAGCACCCTCCCGCACGGCAACGAGGGAGTTGATGACCGCCGATTCGCCGTCATTGTGGGCGTGAATGCCGAGGGGGAACTTGACGGTTTGGCGCACGTCCCGCACAATGCTTTCGGCTTCCCAGGGCAGCAAGCCGCCGTTGGTATCGCACAGGACGAGAATCTCGGCGCCGCCGCGCATGGCGGCTTGCAAAGTCTCCAGGGAATAGGCGCGGTCGGCTTTGTAACCGTCGAAGAAGTGTTCGGCGTCATACATCACCCGCCGTCCTTGCGCCTTCAGGTAGGCAACGGATTGTTCGATGATTCGCAGGTTGTCTTCCAGGGTGGTGAGCAGGACATCGGTGACGTGCAGAGTCCAGGTTTTGCCAAAAATGGTGCAAACCGGCGCGCCAGAATCGAGCAAGGCTCGGATGTTGGCATCGTCTTCCGGTCCGCCTTTTACGCGGCAGGTTGCGCCAAAGGCGGCAATTTGGGCATTCTTCCAGGCAATATCGCGGGCGCGGGAGAAGAATTCCACGTCTTTGGGGTTGGAGCCGGGCCAACCGCCTTCGATGTAGGCAACCCCGAACTCGTCCAGTTTGCGGGCGACCCGCACTTTATCTTCCGCCGAGAGATTGAAGCCCTCGGATTGTGTGCCATCGCGCAGGGTGGTGTCGTAGATTTGGATATGGGTCATGGGAAACTTTCTTAAATGGTGGCGCAATAGTCTCGACGAATGAAACCTATTTTGCGTTCATCATTTCAAAGGTTGTGATTTGCTCTTCAAAGCCCAGGATGTAGCCCAACTCGTCCACGCCATTGAGCAGGCAGGCTTTGTTAAACGGGTCGATGGGGAAGGTGAGAGAACCGCCAGGGTAGGAAAGAGTTTGGGAAACCAGGTCAACGGTCAGGGTGGCGTTGGGGACTTCTTCCGCCAGGTCGAAGAGAGTTTGGTGAGTGGCTTCGTCCACGATGATGGGGAGCAAGCCGTTTTTGAGGGCGTTGTTGCGGAAGATGTCTGCAAAGGAGGTGCTGATGACAGCGCGGAAGCCAAAGCCGGTGAGCGCCCAGGGGGCGTGTTCGCGGCTGGAGCCGCAGCCGAAGTTATCGCCTGCCAGTAAAATTTGCGCTCCGGCGGCTTCGGGCTTGTTGAGGGCAAATTCCGGTTTGGGAGAGCCATCGGCGTTGTAGCGCCAGTCGGCAAACAGGTTGTCGCCCATGCCGTTTTTGTCGGTGGCTTTGAGAAAGCGGGCGGGGATGATTTGGTCTGTGTCAATGTCATTGACGGGCAGGGAAATCAGGCGGGAGGTGAGGGAGGTAAATTGAGCCATAGAGTGGTTAGTGGTTAGTGGTTAGGGGTTAGTGGGTAGTGG
>DYNS01000422.1 GCA_020720965.1 Anaerolinea sp.
CTTTGAAGCGCTGCCCGCCGAAGCCCAACCAACCCCTGCCGAAGCCGCCTCCGCGCCCAAGAAAGCCACCCCCGCCCCAGATGCCGGAAACATCGCCTCCAAACTGGTCATCTCCGGCTTGCTCGCCATGCACGGCGGCAGCCGAATGCGCTTTAGCCACCCCGTATACCAGGCATACCTGGCAGGCAAAGGGCTTGCCAACAACCCTTCCGCCGCCGAAATTGCCCAGCAACCCGCCTGGGCTGGCAAATGGGCATCCCTCCAATACCTGGCAGCCTTTGCAGACATCACCCCCCTTGTCAGCAGCCTCCTCGCCGCCGAAGACCCCATCCTGCACCGCCCGCCCTTGCAAGCCGCCCGCCTCCTGCCAGAAGCCCCCAAAAACGCCCCCTGGCGCGGACTTGTCCTCACCCGCCTGGCACAGATTTTGCAAAACGAAGACCTGCCCACTCCCCTGCGTGCCGATGCCATGGCAGCCTTCGCCCTCAGCGGGGATAGTTCCGCCCCCCTCCTCTTCCGGCAAATGCTCAAAAGCCCGTCCGAATCGCTCCAAAAACTCGCCGCCCTGGGCGCAGGAGTCATTCAGGATGCCAAAGCGGTAGATTCCCTCATCGACACCCTCAACCATTCCGGGCTGCCTGCCCAAAAAGCCGCCTGCCTCGCCCTGGTGGAAATCGGCACCCCGCCCGCCCTGGAGGCGGTTGCCATCGCCCTCATGCGCGGAGAAGAAGAGCAGCGCATCGCCGCCGCCGAAGCCCTGGCAAACCACCCCACCGAAGGACGCGAAGCCCTGCGCGAAGGCATCCACAGTGACGACATCCTCCTGCGCCGCGCCATCGTCTTTGGGCTTGCCCGCACCCCGGAACCCTGGGCAAAAGCCCTGCTGGAAGAAACCCAAACCGCAGATACTCAATGGGTTGTCCGCAACGCTGCCATAGAACTGACAGAAATTAGCGGGCGCGGCAACCCGCACATCCCCAAACGCCTCAGCCCCCCCTCCGAAACCCCCTGGCTCATCGAATTTGCCGGGAAGTATGGCATGGGCGTTGTGCCAGGGCAACCCGCCACCGACATTCTCCTTCTCGCCATCAAACCAGACCAACCGGAAGAATATCGCCAGGCAGCCCTGCGCTACCTGCGCGGAAACCCCACCGAACCAGTCCTTTCGGCGCTGTACCCCTACCTTTACGGCAACGACCAGATGATGAAAACCTTGGTGTACCACGTCTTATCTGAGTTGGGCATGGGCGGCGCTGCCCTGCCTCACCCCAAACAATACGGACTAGGTTAAATGACCCTCATCACCAACGCCACCCTGCTCACCTGGGAAGAAGAAAACCGCATCCTGCCCGGTTGGGGCGTTTTCATCGAAAACGGAAAAATTGCCGACCTGGGACCGGATGCAGAACTGCAAGCCCGTCACCCCCAAGCCCAACGCTTTGACGCAGGCGGACAGATGCTGCTACCCGGAAACATTTGCGCCCATACCCATTTTTACGGCGCATTCTCGCGGGGAATGGCAATCCCTGGCGAGGCTCCCGCCTCCTTTACCCAAATTTTGCAAAAACTGTGGTGGGGACTGGATAAAGCCCTCACCGAAGAGGACATTCGCGCATCTGCCCTGCTCTGCCTGGCAGATGCGATTAAGCACGGCACAACCACTCTCTTCGACCATCACGCCTCACCCAATGCCATTGTCGGCTCCCTGGATATCCTCGCCGAGGCGGTGGAAGAAGCCGGGGTGCGGACTTCGCTCTGCTACGAGGTGACAGACCGGGACGGGCAGGAACGCGCCAAGGCAGGGATTCGGGAAAATGTCCGGTTTATAGAGCGCCTCCAGCGCGAGAAGCGCCCTTTGCTCGCCGCCATGTTCGGGTTGCACGCCCCCCTCACCTTATCGGAATCCACCCTCAGCCTGTGCCGCAGCGCCTCCCCAGACGGGAGCGGCTTCCACATTCACCTTTCCGAAAGTGGGGATGATGCTCAATCCATTTCTCAACGATATGGAATGCGCCCAGCACATTGGCTGCAAAAACACGGCATTTTGAGCAAAAACAGCATTGCCGCCCACTGCATTCACCTGGACGAAAGCGAGCAAGACCTGCTGGCAGAAAGCCAAACCTGGGTGACGCACCAACCCCGCTCCAACATGAATAACGCGGTGGGGGTGGCGGATGTCGAAAGTTATTTACAAAAGGGAATGAAGGTTTGCCTGGGGAATGACGGTTTTTCTAACGCGATGTGGGAAGAATGGAAAACCGCCTACCTGCTGCATAAAAATCACCATGCCGACCCGCGCCGGATGAGCGGCTACACCGTGACGCAGA
>DYNS01000109.1:0-2865 GCA_020720965.1 Anaerolinea sp.
ACCGGCACAGGCTGATGATACAATCAAACTAACAATCGCACCAATGAAAGATATATGCATATGAATGCACAAAACATCATCATTCGCCTAAAGGAGTTAAAACCCCTCATCTTGGCGCGTTATAAGGTGAGAGAAATAAGCCTTTTTGGTTCTTTTGCGAGAGGGGAACAATCTGAAAAAAGCGATATTGACCTGCTAACCGAATTTGAAGAAAGCGCTGACCTGTTTGACCTGATAGGGCTGGAGATGTACTTGGAAGAGACCTTCCAACGTGCCGTAGACATTGTCCCCCAGCAATCTCTCCGTGCAGAATTACGCGAAAGTGTTCTGCAACAAGTTGTTGTGATATGAGAGACTACAGCCTCTACTTGAGAGATATTCTGGCGGCGATAGAGAGTATCCAACTCTTTATTGAAGGCATGGACTTGGAGAGTTTCCAATCCGATGACAAGACCAATAGCGCAGTGATGCGAAAACTGGAGATTATTGGAGAAGCCGTAAAACAGGTTCCCGATGATGTGCGCCAAAAATCCCCCCAAATTCCCTGGAAAGAAATGGCGGGGATGAGAGACAAGTTAATTCACTTTTATTTTGGCGTGGAGTATCGTTTGGTATGGAAGGCGATTACGGAACGATTACCGCAGGTAAAACGAGATGTAGAAATGGCTCTGCGAAAGATGGAGGACTAAGCAGGATTTTGCCAACCCCTTACCCCTCCTTCGGCGGGGCAGCGGGTCCGTAATCCAGCACTTTGCGAACCCCGGTTGTATCCTCTGCCGCGCCGATGATGCCTTTTTCCTCCAGCGCGTCTATCAACCGTGAGGCGCGGGTGTAGCCAATGCGTAAACGGCGTTGCAACATGGAAACCGAAGCCCGCCCCTCGCGCCGAATCAGGTCAATTGCCTCGGTTGTCAAATGGTCGGCTTGCTCCTGCGGGGCGGTAATATCCTCCGGGAAGAGGGCAGCCTGCTTGAGCGGCAGGTTGGAAGCGGAGGCATCCACCGCGCCGCCAGGGGAGGGCGGCATCCCTATGCCGTTTTGCCCCCGCCAAAAATCCACCAACCCGTGAATTTCCCCATCCGACACAAACACGCCCTGCAACCGCACCGGAGCGGGGGCTTCGGGCGACTGATAGAGCATGTCGCCCCGTCCTAAAAGCCGTTCTGCACCGGGTTGGTCCAGGATGACGCGGCTATCGGTGTTGGAAGAAACAGCAAAGGCGATTCGAGCCGGGAAATTGGCTTTAATTAACCCGGTCACAACATCCACCGAGGGGCGTTGTGTGGCGAGAATCATGTGAATGCCAGTAGCGCGTGCCAGCTGTGCCAGTCGGGTAATGCTGCGCTCGGTGTCATCCGGGGCAATCATCATCAAATCTGCCAGTTCATCAATCACAATCACCAGGTAGGGCAGTTTCTTTTGCCCGCCTGTTTTGGCGCGGGCGTTAAAATCCGCAATGTTTCGCGCCCCCACCTCCGCAAAGGTGTGATAGCGCCGGTCCATTTCGCGGGTCATCCACTGCAAAGCGCCCAGAACCCGGTCCATTTCCACCACCACCGGCGCAAGCAGGTGCGGAATGCCGTTGTAACCGGTCAGTTCTACCCGTTTGGGGTCCACCAATACCAGGCGCAGGTCATCCGGGGTGTTGTATAACAGTAAACTGGTGAGGATGGAATTGACGCAAACCGACTTGCCGGAGCCGGTCGTCCCGGCGATGAGCAGGTGCGGCATGGCGCTTAGTTCCCCGGCGGCGGGCAAGCCCGAAACATCCCTGCCCAGGGCAAAAGAAAGCGTTTTGCGGCTTCGGCTAAAGGATTCGGCTTCCAAAATCTCGCGCAACGTTACCATCGTCATCTCTTCGTTGGGAACTTCGATGCCGAGGAAGTTGCGCCCCGGAACGGGAGCCTGAATGCGGATGCGCGGCGCGGCAAGCGCCAGGGCAAGGTCGTCTGAGAGCGAGGCGATTTTGCTTACCCGCACGCGGGTCTTTCCGCTGCGGCTTTCCACAAACAGGGGTTCCACCCCAAACTGCGTAACGGTTGGTCCCCGGCTAATTTCCACCACCTGGGCGGGCGCGCCAAAAGAAGCCAGGGTCTCCTCGATGATGCGGGCGCGTTGTTGAACGTATTCCTCGTTGATGGCGGCGGCGGCGCCGGGTTGCAGAATCTCTTTGATGTTGGGCAAGACCCAGGGGATGGGCTTCGCCACGCTGACGGGAATCCCCGCTGCCGGGGCGGGTTCAGCCCCCGCGCCGGAGGGCAGGGGAGGCGCTTCCGGTTTCAGGGGGGAATAGCCATCTTCAACGGGGGCAGGCGGCGGGTTGGCGCTTTCGCGGCGAGGAATCCGGCTTTGGGCTGCCTGCCATACCCGGCGCAGAATCTGCCAGAGGGGGTTCAATTTCTCCAGCAGTTCCGGCACGCTTACATCCAAAGCGATGGTGAGGGCGATGAGAAACCAAGCCAGCAGGGCGACCACTGCCCCGCCCAGCCCCAGGGCTTGTTCCAACATCCGAAAGAGCAGGCTGCCCAGCCAGCCGCCGCCCGGCGCAGGCAGGTTGTGCAGGATGGTTTGCGCCCACAGCAGGAGAAGGAGGAAACCGGTTGCGCGTTCCACCGAGGGGGTGGGGATTCTTTCCACTTTACGCAGTACCAGCCAGCCGCCAAAGCCAATGAGGGCGGCGGGGATGAGGTATGCGCCCCAGCCAAAGAGAAAGAGCAGCCCCGCTACCATCGCGCCCGGTAAACTGCTGCGATTGCCAGATGCCATGCTGAGGCTGATGAGCAAACCTGCCAACGCCAAAAAGATGCCCAGAATATCCAACTTGCGCTCGTCCGAGAGTACGATGAGGGGAGGCGGCGGGGTGGA
>DYNS01000109.1:2965-8815 GCA_020720965.1 Anaerolinea sp.
GGGTTTTGGGGTGGGGGTTTGGAGGGGCATGGCAGGGAAGGGGTGGGAAATTAGAACACATTTTCATTATAGCATAGCGATTTGCCGAGGCGTGCCGGGCTTGGGGTTACAATCTGCCGATGAATTGGATAAAATAAGTAACCTTTTGCCTGTTGCTTCATCGAAACAGGGTTGCTTTCCCTTTCTAACCCCTCTCACAGGAGATTGATATGTCTGAACAATATGATGTCGTTGTCATCGGCGCGGGTCCGGGCGGGTATGTTGCCGCCATTCGCGCCGCGCAATTGGGGCTAAAAACCGCCATTGTGGATAAGCAATGGATGGGCGGCGTGTGCCTGAATGTGGGCTGCATCCCCTCCAAAGCCCTGCTCAAAAACGCCGAGGTCGCCCATACTTTGCGCGAGCGCGGCAAGGAATTCGGCTTCTCGTTTGAAAACCTGACCCTGGACTACGCCGCCGCCGTCAAACGCTCGCGCCAGGTTTCGGAGCGGTTGGTGAAGGGGATTGGCTTTCTGATGAAGAAGAACAACATCGCCGTTCACATGGGCGTTGCCAAACTCAGCGGTCGCAACACCGTCAGCGTCACCGCTAAAGACGGAGCCGTAACCGACCTGACCGCCAAAAACATCATCCTTGCCACTGGTGCAAGCGCCGCCGTCCCCGCCGCCTGGCAGGTGGACGGGCAAAAGGTGCTAACCTACTGGGAAGCCATTTTGCAAGAGAAGCAGCCCAAAAGCGTGGTTGTCATCGGTTCTGGTGCCATCGGGGTGGAATTTTCCACCGTCTGGAACTCTTACGGCGTGGAAGTCAGCATTGTAGAGATGTTGCCCCGCCTTGTCCCGCTGGAAGATGCCGAAGTTTCGGCAGAATTGGAAAAATCCTTCAAAAAGCGCGGCATCAAACTCTTCACCGGTCACAAAGTGGAAGCGGTGGAAACCACCGAAAGCGGCGTGCGCGTCACCATCTCTGCCAACGGCGAAACCAAAACCCTGGAAGCCGAACAAGCCCTGGTCGCCATCGGCTTTAAGCCTAACAGCAAGGGCTTGGGGCTGGAAGAACTGGGCGTAGCCCTGAGCGAGCGCGGATTTGTGGAAATTGACGAGAAAATGCAGACCAACATCCCCGGCATTTACGCCATCGGAGACGTGACCGGCAAACTGATGCTGGCACATGTTGGCTCCGCAATGGGCATTCTCGCCGCCGAGGCAATTGCCGGGCAGGAGACTCACCCCCTTAACTACGAGATGATGCCCCGCGCCACCTACTGTCAGCCGCAGATTGCCTCCTTCGGCATGACCGAGGCGCAGGCAAAAGAGCGCGGTTACAACGTCAAAGTGGGTCGCTTTCCTTTTCAGGCAAGCGGCAAAGCCCTGGGCCTGGGAGACTATGCCGGTTGGGTGAAGTTGGTAATGGATGAAAAATATGGCGAAATCCTGGGCGCGGCGCTCATCGGTCCCGAAGTGACCGAACTGCTGCCAGAATTGACCCTTGCCCAAATGATGGAACTGACCCCGGCAGAAATTGCCCGCAACGTCCACGCCCACCCCACCCTCTCCGAGGCGCTGATGGAAGCCGCGCACAGCGCCGAGGGGCAAGCCATTCACGTATAATTTCGGTCTTACATCGCTTGCAAAAGCCGCTCGCCCGCTTCGGGCGGGTGGCTTTTTTCTATCCGCAGGTCGGTTGCGCCATGAAAGCGCATAAAATCGCGCAGGGCGGCGGCGACTGCGCCCATTGTCTCTGGGGCTGGGTCTATGCCTGGCTCCAGGTGCAGGGCTTGCAGTCGCAGGGTTCTGGCGGCGCGTTCCAGTTTGGGGTCAAAGCGCCCAATCAGGCGCTCTTTGTGCAAAATGGGCAGGCTAAAATAGCCATAGACCCGCTTGGCGGCGGGGGTGTAGGCTTCAATTCGCTGTCGAAAGCCCCAAAAGGCTTCGTCTCTGCCCTGCGCCCACCAAAGATTATCAAAAGGGGTGAGGAAGGTCGTGCGGGCGGCGCGGATTTCCCCCTCGGCTGCCTGTTGCAGGGCGGGGAGATTGTCCCGATGTACCAGCAGAGTCTCCTCCCCGCGCAGGGTTTCCCCCCGGATTTCCACCAGAATCCCGTTTCGGAGCAGTTCCTCCACTGCCGGGCGGGATTGGCGCAGGCGCATCCAGGTATAGTCGCCGGGGTTGCGGGGGTAGCATACCCCCAGGGCGCGGGCACCGCGTTCCACCCAAAAGCGATTGCGCTCAGCGGCATCCGGCTCGCGGGTATCCACTCCGGCGGGCAAAACCCGCTCGCGCAGGTCGTACACGCGCTGAAAGCGTACCCGGTTGCTTATCATCAATTCGCCGCGTGCCAGCAGGTACTCCAGGGCGACTTTGGCGGGTCGCCAATTCCACCAGGCACCGGGCTTGGTTTCGCCGCGTTCAAAGTCGGAAAGGCGCAGCGCCCCCTCGCGCTCAATCCGCTGCCGCACATGGCGCACCATTGCATCATTTTTCTCCTGCGCCAGCCAGCGGGCGTAGCCGGGGGAGGGGTTTTCTGCCATTTTGCGTTGGTCGGGCATCTGATAGCGATACTCCTCCATAGGCAGGTAACAGGCGGCATGATACCAACCCTCAAAGAGCCGTCTTTCTGCGGGGTCGTAGGCAAGCGAGTCGAGATGTTGGGGGGTAAAAGTCCCTAGCCTTGCCCACAGGGTGATGTATTGGGCGCGGGCAACCCGCTGAAGGGTGTCTATTTGCACTGCGCCCAGGTTTTGGGCTGTTTGCAGCACGGTGGCAGGTTCCGGCTCAGTGTCGGTTGCGTTGGGGCGGGTGAGACCGGCGGCGTGTAGCGCCAGGGTGCGGAGGGCGGAAAGGGGGTAGGTGGTCATTTTCGTTTACACGAATAAGAGCGCCACCCCGGCAATGGCTATCACCGTGCCGAGAATGGCTTGCAGGCTGATGTGTTCTTTGTAGACGTAATGGCTAATGGGCATCATCAACACCGGGGGCAGTGCCATGATGGTGCTGGTAATGCCCACCGAGGCGTGCTGTACAGCCAATAGGGAGGCAGAAACGCCAAGTACGGGTCCTACCACCGAGCCGAGAATTGCCCAACGCAGCCCAACCGGGTTGTCTCGCGCAATGCGGAGGGTTTGGGCGGCTTGTTTTTGCAAGATGGCAAAGAGCCACAAACTCGCGCTGGCTGCCAGCATCCGAATGAGGCTGGCGGCAAAGGGGGAGAAGCCATCGCTCATGCCTTGTTTGGAAAGTACCAGCCCAATTGCCTGCCCCAGCGCGGCAAGGATGCCGTACACAATCCCTTTGGCGGGGTCGGTGCCGTGCTGAGGCTCTTTCTCTGGGCGGGTGATGACCACCCAGGAGATTCCGCTGAGGGTCAGGAACATCCCGGTCATTTGCAGGGGGCTGAGGGTTTCGCCGTACATGCCCCAGGCGATGATGGCGCTGAAAACAGGCGCGAGGCTGAGAAGTAATAATCCCAGCCTTGCGCCCAGGTGACGGTAGGCGGCGAAGAGGAAGGCATCCCCCAGGGCGAGACCAATGACCCCGGAGAGACTCAGCCAGCCCCAGCGTTCCCAGCCTGCGTGCAGGGGAATGGGCTGGGCATACAGGGCAGCGTTGATGAGTATGAGAATGGCAAGAGCCAGCACAACCCGCAGCCTGTTGGCGGGCTGTGACCCCAAAAGGCGGGTGGCATTGCTAAAACTGACGGCAGAGAAGGTCCACAAAAAGGCGGTGACGAGGGCGGCGGTTTCGCCGAGGTAGGGCATAGGTCTCCGAGATGGGTAGAATAAAAAACCGGGAGCGGCGGCTCCCGGCGGGTAGTATATCAGCAATTGTTGGCGGCTTATTCCGCTTCGCGTTTGGCAAGGCGGTGGTCCAGCATGAGGATGGCGGTTTCGTGGGCTTCGATTCGTTTCATGTTGTCCAGAATGTCGGCGGCGTTCTTTTCTTCTTCCACTTGCTCTTCGATGAACCAGTGCAGCATCACCTGGGTGGGGTAGTCTTTTTCTGCCAGGGCGGTTTCGTAGAGGCTGTAAATGGAGGCGGTGATGTATTCTTCGTGCTTCAGCACTTCTTCCACCGCTTGCATGGCGCTCTGCCATTCGACTGCGGGGGCGGGCAGGGCGGCGAGTTGGACTTTTCCGCCCCGGTCTAGCAGGTGATTGTAGAACTTCATGGCGTGCTGCCGTTCTTCCTCTGCCTGAACGCGCAGCCAGTTGCCGAAACCGGGCAGGTTGGAGGCTTCAAAATAGGCAGCCATAGAGAGATACAGGTAGGATGATGCGAATTCTTTGGCAATCTGCGCGTTAAGGGCGGCTTGCATGGTGGGTGAAATCATGGGGGTTATCCTTTGTGAGGAATGTAGGAGAATAAGATGGCGCGATTATAAAACAGGCAGGGGCGGGCAGGGGTTTTGGCGAGCCGGTTTTTACCGGATTCTTATGGGAGCAGGCTTTGCCATTGGGATGCCTGTTTCTTGGGCAGGGCAAGCACGCTAATGCCGTAGGGCGCAAATTCCTGGGCGGCGCGTTGGGTGGCTTCTTGCAGGGCGGCGAGGCTGGCGGTGTAGGTGAGGGGCGCTTGCTCATCTTCATCCAGCAGGTTGAGGATGATTCCACTGCCTTGTTGGCGCATCATTCGCCCGGCGCTTTGCATCATCAACAGGGCGCCGAGGGTATTCACCTCGAAGACGCGGTGCAAGTCCCATTCGTCTATCTCCAGCAGGGGGGCGCGGGGCTGAACGTTGGCGCAGTTGACGAGGATGTCTATTCTGCCGTAGTCATCCTGCACTTCGTTGAGGAGGGCTTGCACCCCCACTTTTTTGGCAATGTCTGCCACGTAGGGGCGGGCGGTTCCCCCCGATTGTCGAATTTCGGCAATGAGGGTATCCAGGTTGATGGGGGTGATGTCGTTGGCGGCGACCCAGGCGCCTTGGGCGGCGAATGCCAAAGCCAGGCTGCGCCCGGTTCCTTTGCCTGCGCCGGTGATGATGGTAACTTTTTGTTGGAGGTTTTTCAGGGTTGGCATGTGGGGATTTCTTCGGTGTTTTGGTGGGCGTTGAGCGCCAAACCAAAGTAGGGGGAGGGGTCATAGGTGTTGCGGATGTCTAACTCATTGGTGTAATGCCCAAAACCATCGTCTTTGACGATGGAAATGTGCAGATGAACCCCAACCGGGTTGCCGGGGTCGCCGGAGTAATTGCCCTGATACCCCAGCAGGGTTCCGGCTTCCACAAATTGGTCGCTGGTTCCGGGCGGGAACTGACTGGAGATGAAGGAGTTCCCGGCGGCATCTGCCATGTGGGTGTAGTAAACCCAAATCTGCCGCCCCGGTTGCAGAGGGTCTTGCGGAACTCGCACGATGAGGGATGATTTCCAGCCCGCTTCGCGGCTGAGGTAGCCGGGGTAGGCTACCATGACCGGGGTAACGCCCACGTCTGTCCCGGCGAAGATGTCTATGCCCTGGTGTCGATGCCCAGGGCGGAAGGAATCGTCCCAGATGAAGCCGACCAAGCCATCGGTGGGGAAGAGAAAGGGCGAGGTTCCGCAGCGGCTCCCGGCGCGGAGAATTCCATCCGAGGAGGGGTCGCTTAAAAATCGCCAGACATACTGCCCCCGTGAGACGGTGGGCGCCATTTCTTCATAAAAATACAGGCTCATGCCCCCCAATACACTGATTGCCAACATAACGGTAAGGATTTTCTGCTTCCACATGGGCGGCATTATACACTTCTCGAATAAGACGTTAACGATTTTCAGAATCCGCTCTGCCATTTTTCTTGTGTGCCCCTCCTAAAATAAGCGCAATTCACTAATCAATCCAAAAGGAGAACAAACCATGACCTTCTATCTTACCTCCC
>DYNS01000423.1 GCA_020720965.1 Anaerolinea sp.
CGGCGTTTACGTTCCCACCTCCGGCAAAGTCCCCTTCAACAACCAGAACATCGGCGGGCTGGCACCTCATACCATCAATCAGATGGGCATCGCCCGCACCTTTCAGAACATCCGCCTCTTCCCCAGCCTCACCGTGCTGGAAAATGTGACCATCGCCTATCACTCGCACGCCGGTTACAGCATGGGAGATGCCATCCTCCGCAACGGACGCTTTGAAAGCAAAGAAAAAGAGCTCTTCGAGCAGGCACAAGACTTCCTGAGCATCTTCAACCTGCAAGACCGACAAAACGAAATCGCCCGCAACCTGCCCTACGGCGAACAACGCCGCCTGGAAATTGCCCGCGCCCTGGCAGCCAACCCCCAACTGCTCCTGTTGGATGAACCCGCCGCCGGAATGAACCCCAACGAATCCATAGCCCTCATGGACCTCATCCACTTCATCCGCGACCGATTCAAACTCACCATCCTGCTCATCGAACACCAAATGCGGGTCGTCATGGGCGTATGCGAAAAAATCACCGTCATGGACTTTGGCGAAGTCATCGCCTACGGCGCACCCCAGGACATTCAAGCCAACCCCCGCGTAGTCGAAGCCTACCTGGGGCGCGGTGCCGCCGAACTGACCGAAAAACTAAAACGGAGTAAAGCCCAATGATGCTCCAGGTAAACAACCTCAATGTCTATTACGGTGCCATTCACGCACTCAAGGGAATTTCCTTCCACGTAGAAAAAGGCGAAATTGTCGCCCTCATTGGCGCAAACGGCGCAGGAAAAAGCACCACCCTTTCCACCATCTCCGGGCTTCTGCAACCCCGCCAGGGCTCCGTCACCTTCCTCGGCGAAGACATCACCCTCAGCCCGGCAGAACAAACCGTCCGCAAGGGAATTGTGCAAGTTCCAGAAGGGCGCAAAATCTTTGCCACCCTCACGGTGATGGAAAACCTGGAAATGGGCGCATACACCCAACAAAACAAAAAACAATTCCAGCAAGATTTAGACTACGTCTTCAGCCTCTTTCCCCGCCTGCGCGAGCGCAAAAACCAACTGGGCGGAACCTTCTCCGGCGGCGAGCAGCAAATGCTCGCCATGGCGCGTGCCCTCATGTCTCATCCCTCCCTGCTGCTGCTGGACGAACCCTCCATGGGCTTATCCCCCATCCTTGTGGAACAGATTTTTGAAATCGTCCAAAGCATCAACAAACAAGGCACAAGCATCCTGCTCGTAGAGCAAAACGCCCAAATGGCGCTCTCGGTTGCAGACCGAGCCTACGTGCTGGAAACCGGCGAGATTAAACTGGAAGGCAAAGCCCAGGAAGTGCTGGAAAACCCAATGGTCGTAGAAGCCTACCTCGGCGGGCATTAAACCAGGAGAAAACCGATGACCAACAACCAACGCATCCTGCTCTTCTTCATCCTGCCCACCCTCGCGCCCCTCATCCTGCCCCTGCAAACCCTGCTCCCGGCAGTTGGCGCGGTACTGGCTGCCGCCGCCCTCACCCTGGCTTCTGGCTACTTCCTATACAAAGGCAAAAGCCTCGCCCTCACCTTCACCATCTTCCTGCAAGGCTTAAACTTCATCGTGCGGATGATGCTCTTCTTCTCCCGCTCCGTCAACAACCAGGGCGTTTTCGATGTAGCATTCTCCCTCACCAGCCTCCTCAGCATGGCGCTCTCTGTGTACCTGCTCTTCCGGCTAGATAAGCCAGACATCCGCGCCCAACTTAAGGGCTAACCCCACGCAACCCCCACCAACAAACAGCAGGCGCAGGCTTGCTGTTTGTTGGTTATAGACCAGAAAGGAAACAAAATGCCCTCCGCAGAAATCATCACCCTCGGAACCGAAATCCTGCTCGGAGAAATTGTAGACACCAACTCTGCCTACCTCGCCCGCCACCTGCGTGACCTGAACATAAACGTATTCCGCACCTCCACAGTCGGCGACAACGCCGCCCGCATCGCAGAAATCATCCGCGAAACCCTCACCCGCGCCGACATCATCATCACCACCGGCGGGCTGGGACCCACCATAGACGACCCCACCCGCGAAGCAGTCGCCCAGGCATTTGGCGTACCCACCGAGTTCCGCCCGGAACTGTGGGAACAAATCATCGAGCGCATGAAGCGCTTTGGGCGCACCCCCGGCGAAAACCAAAAACGTCAGGCATACGTCCCACAAGGTGCCATCGGCGTACAAAACCTGGTTGGCACCGCCCCCGCATTCATCGTAGAACAAGGGCAAAAATGCGTCATCTCCCTGCCCGGCGTGCCAAAAGAAATGGAATACCTGACCGAACACGAAATCTTCCCCTACCTGCGCCGCCGCTCCA
>DYNS01000424.1 GCA_020720965.1 Anaerolinea sp.
CCGGCGTAGACCGCATTTTTCTGCATCACCCCGGCGCAAATGACACCTTTGGCGCACAGGATGTGCCTTACGAGCGGTTGGCGGGCGCACGTCTCTTCCATTTTGGCTACCCTCCCCTCATGCACAACCTCTACCAGGAGGATGGCAAACAATTGGCGGATATTTTTCAGCGCGCCAAACAAACCGGAGTCACCACCTCGCTTGATATGGCATATCCCGACCCTGCTTCGCAGGCAGGCAAAGCCAACTGGCGCAAAATTTTGGCGCGCAGCCTGCCCTGGGTGGATATTTTCCTGCCCAGTCTGGAAGAAATCCTGCTGATGCTGCGCCCCCAGGTTTATTACCGCCTGCGCGAAGGCAACATTCTTGCCCAGGTTACGCCCGACCTGCTGACCGACCTTTCCACCGAACTGCTGGATTGGGGCGCAAAGATTGTGGCATTCAAACTCGGCGAGCGCGGTTTGTACCTGCGAACTGCCCCCATGCTGACGGATTTGGGGCGTGGCGCGCCCGCAGACCTGGCTTTTTGGCAGGGGCGCGAGTTTTGGTCGCCCTGTTTTCGGGTGCAGGTCGTTGGCACAACCGGCGCGGGAGATGCCACCATTGCCGGTTTTTTGGCGGCTTTCCTGCGCGGAGCATCCCCCCAGGAGGCGCTGACCGCCGCCGTAGCAGTCGGCGCTTGCAACGTGGAAGCCGCCGATGCCCTGAGCGGCATTCAATCCTGGGGCACCACCCTCGCCCGCATTGCCGGGGGCTGGCAGCGCCACTTCCTCCCCATCACCGCCCCTGGCTGGGAATTTCTCCCGGAATGGGGCTTGTGGCAGCGCAAAGCCTGAATATTTTCTTCCCTTTGGAGCCTTCTATGAGCAACCTGGACTATCGTTTGAAAGAATTTTTGCCCGCTTCCGGGCATCCCGCCCTCATCCTGGATACCAGCGCGGGACTCTCCCTGGGGGCATTGCCGGGGCTGGAAGATTTCCCCCACGCCGCCCGCGCCTTCTCGCCCCGCGTGGATGGTCTGGTCTGTAGCCCTGGTCAACTGCGCCGCTTAGGAAGCCGCACCCGCGCCGATTCCGCCCTGCTGGTACGTGCCGACTGGAGCAACACCCTGCGCGGTGCAGATTTTCCCCTGCCGCCCCAAACCGCCCACTACCTGCCCCTGCTCACCGCCCAAGACGCGCTGGAACTGGGCGCTTCGGCGGTGGTTGTCTCGTTTTTTCTCGGTTACGAAGAACACATTGACGGCGCTTGCCAGAAAAACATCGTCCAACTCGCCTTAACCGGCCACGCTCTTGGAATACCCTTGTTGGTCGAAGTCTGCCCGGAGGGTCCCGGCATTCTCCTGCCCGGCAAAGCAGTCGAGCTGGGCACCTCCTACGCCCTGGAAAGTGGCGCAGACGTGGTGATTGTGCCATACCCCGGAGAAGAGTCCCTGGCAAACATCGCCGCCATGCTCAGCGTCCCCTGGCTGCTCAAACCCTCCGCCCCGCAAAACTTCGCCGCCGAATGGCAAAAAGCCGCCAGCCTGGGCGCTGCCGGGGTCTGGCTGAGCCACACCGGGCTGGATTCGCTCGATTCTATTCGCACGACTCTCGGCGGAAAGGTAGGTTAAGCATGGACAACGGCTTAACCCTCCGCCTGGAGCGTCTTTTTAACCGGCATGGAGACGGGCGTGCGGTCTGCGTGGCTGCTGACCATGGCTACATGAGCGATGTGACTCCCAATGTGGTCAATTTACACGCCATTACCGCCGACATCGTTCGCGGCGGCGTGGATGGTATCCTGCTCAGTCCGGGGCAAGCCATCCGCCTGGCCCCGCTTTTTCAAGGGCGCGAGGGTCCCGCCCTGATTGTCCGCGCCGATTGGATGAACATGCCGCGCCTGCCGGGCGCAAACGTCCTCAGCGCCGCGCCCCAAACCCGCTTGTTTCATCAAAAAGTGCTAACCGCCGAACAAGCCCTGGCGTTGGGGGCGACCGCCATCACCATTTACCTGTTCCTCGGCTTTGACGACGAAGTGGAAGCCGCCGGGATTGAATCCTGCGCTCGCTTTGCCAGCGAATGCCGCCGGGTGGGGCTGCCCTGCATCATGGAGCCGCTGGCTGTCGGCAGCCGCGTCACCCGCGCTAACCAGGCGGAGATTCTGACCCTGGGGGCGCGGATGTGTGTCGAATTGGGCGCGGATGCCCTCAAAATCCCCTACACCGGCGATATAGACTCGTTTGCGCGGCTGGTGAAAGTTTCTGGCGTGCCGGTTTTGGTATTGGGTGGCGAGCGCATGAACACCGACCAGGATGTTTTGCAACTTTTTGCGGAT
>DYNS01000110.1 GCA_020720965.1 Anaerolinea sp.
GCCTCGAAGCCGCCGTGGTCCGAGCCCATCGCTACCCGCCGCACCGGCGCCGCCTCAGGGGTCGCAGTGGCATCCGCGCTCATTGGGCACCTCCGCTCTCAATTCGATCCACGATGCCCACAACTACAGTGCGCACCGCGGCCATGGAGTTGCCCAGGATCATTCGGCTGGAGTTTCCTTCGTCGATGATCAGCACCGTATCCCCCTCCCCCGCCTGCACCCTCCTCCTCCCCCGCTCCCTCGGCGACCTCAACCCTGCTGCCCCTCACCGCCATCCGCAAATCCATTGCCGCCCACATGGTGGAATCGAAACACACCTCCCCGCACGTCCTCACGGTGATGGAAGCCGACCTCAGCCGCATCAGCGCACACCGCGCCGCCCACAAAGCCGAATACGCTCGCCAGGGCATCAACCTCACTTACACGGCTTACTTCTTCCATGCCATCGTCAGCGCCCTCAAAGCCTACCCCATCGTAAACTCCTCCTGGAGCGAGGGCGGCATCCTCCTGCACCGGGAAATTCACCTCGGCATGGCAACCTCCCTGGGCGAGGAAGGTCTCATCGTCCCGGTCATCAAAAATGCCCAAGACCTCTCCCTCATGGGCATCGCCCGCGCCGTAAACGACCTGGCAAACCGCGCCCGCGCCCGCAAACTAACCCCGGAAGAAGTGCGCGGCGGAACCTTCACCCTCACCAATCACGGCATCAGCGGCTCCCTCTTCGCCTTCCCCGTCATCAACCAACCCCAATGCGGCATTTTAGGAATCGGCGCCATGCAAAAACGAGTCATCGTCCAAACCGACCCCAACGGGCAAGACAGCCTCGCCATCCGCCCCATGGTGTACCTCTCCTTCGTCTTCGACCACCGCATCCTGGACGGCGCCTCGGCAGATTGGTTCCTTACTCACGTCAAACAAAGTCTGGAGACCTATGAACACCTTTGATGAACGCGCCCAAGACTGGGACTCAGACCCCGCTAAAGTGGAACGCGCTCAAATCGTAGCCCAAGCCATCCGCGCCTGCACCACATTGCCAACCCAGGCTGCTGGGCTGGAATACGGCTGCGGCACCGGCTTGCTCAGCTTCGCCCTGCGCGAACATCTTGCACACATCACCCTGGCAGATACATCCGAGGGAATGCTGAAAGTCCTCACCGAGAAAATTAGGCAGCACGGCATCCCCAACATGCACCCCACCCGGCTAGACCTCGCCTCCGACCCCCTGCCCGCCTCCCGTTACCACATCACCTACTCGCTGATGGTTCTGCACCACATCCCCAACACCGCCGCCATCCTGCAACAATTTGAGCGCCTGCTGCACCCCGGCGGCTGGCTCGCCATCGCCGACCTGGATGAAGAACCCGGCGACTTTCACGCCCCCGGCACCACCGGAATCCACTACGGCTTTGCACGCCCCGCCCTGCAAAGCCTTGTACAAGCCGCCGGTTTTCAAAACCAGCACATCCAAACCATCTACACCATCCACAAAGAAATCAACGCACAAAAAAGAGCCTTTCCCGTCTTCCTGCTCTGCGCCCAAAAACCGCTCTAACGCGGCGCTAATGCCTGCATGGTAGAATACCTTCCGCCATATTCAAACACAAGGAGCAAGAAAAAAATGGAAACCACCACAGGTACCTTTGCCGTCAAAGCAGGCTTAGCCCAAATGCTCAAAGGCGGCGTCATCATGGACGTTGTAAACGCCGAACAAGCCAAAATCGCCGAAGAAGCAGGCGCCTGCGCCGTGATGGCGCTGGAACGAGTCCCCGCCGACATCCGCGCCCAGGGCGGCGTAGCCCGCATGAGCGACCCGGAACTGATTCTCAAAATTATGGAAAGCGTCAGCATCCCGGTCATGGCAAAATGCCGCATTGGGCATTTTGTAGAAGCCCAAATCTTGGAATCTCTCGGCGTAGACTACATAGACGAATCCGAAGTCCTCACCCCGGCAGACGAAGAACACCACATCTACAAACACGACTTCAAAGTCCCCTTTGTTTGCGGCGCCCGCAACCTGGGCGAAGCCCTGCGCCGGGTAGGTGAAGGCGCGGCAATGATTCGCACCAAAGGCGAAGCCGGCACCGGAGACGTAGTGGAAGCCGTGCGACACGCCCGCACCGTGCTGGGAGAAATCCGCCGCATTCAAAACCTGCCCACCGAAGAACTGATGGCATACGCCAAAAACATCGGGGCACCCTTTGAACTGCTTCTGCAAACCGTCCAACTCGGCAAACTGCCGGTTGTAAACTTTGCCGCCGGGGGGATAGCCACCCCCGCCGATGCCGCCCTGATGATGCAGCTCGGCGTAGACGGAGTCTTCGTTGGCTCTGGCATCTTCAAAAGCGGCGACCCCGCCAAACGCGCCAACGCCATCGTCAAAGCCGTCACCCACTTCAAAGATGCCTCCATTCTGGCGGAAGTCAGCAAAAACCTGGGCGAACCGATGGTCGGGCGCAACATCTCGCAAATGCCGGAAAGCGAAAAAATCGCCGGGCGCGGCTGGTAAACCCCATGAAAATCGGAGTCCTCGCCCTTCAGGGCGACTTTGCCGAACATATCGCCATGCTGCGGCGCATCGGCGCCGAAACCGCCGAAGTTCGCCTGCCCCAACATCTGGAAGGCTTAAACGGTCTCATCATCCCCGGCGGCGAATCCACCACCATTGGCAAAATGGCAGTCGCCTATGGTCTCATCGATGCCCTGCGCCAGTTTGGACAAACCCAAGCCATTTGGGGAACCTGCGCCGGAGCCATCTTCCTCTCCAAAGACGCGCAGCGCCAGCAACCCCTGCTGGGGCTGATGGACATCACCGTAGAACGCAACGCCTTCGGGCGGCAAGTCGACTCGTTTGAAGCCGACCTGCACATCCCCGCCCTGCAACAAGCCGACCCAACACCTTACCACGCCATCTTCATCCGCGCCCCTCTCATTGAGAGCGTCAACGGCAGCGCCCAAATTCTGGCGCAACTAACCGATGGACGCATAGTCGCCGCCCTGCAAGGCAAACTCCTCGCCACCTCCTTCCACCCGGAACTCACCGCAGACGACCGTTTTCACCGCTACTTCCTCCGCCTGGCACAATGAACGTCCGCCCGCTCGACCTGCTAGACCTGCCCCTCCTGCGCCGCTACGGCGACAAAGCAACCAGCCTGGATTCCGCCCGCCTGCTGACGCGCGGCAACCCCCTCGGCGCGGCGGGGCTTCTCTCGCACCTCAACCCGGAACGGCATCTCTACACCGCCGTAGGGCAGGAAGAAACAACCAGCCTGCTGGGTGGCATTTTGCACAACCGGGATGAACTCTTTGCCCGTTTACTTTACCTTGCCCCCCAAGCCAACTTAACCCACCCAGGCTTGCCCGCCCTCATCGAACATCTCTGCGCCCAGGCGGGCGAATGGGGCGCGTTTCACGTTTTGGCAGAAGTGAACGAAACCGACCCGGCTTTTAGCGCCCTGCGCCAAGCCGGGTTTTCTGTTTACGCCTGGCAGCGCATTTGGGATGTCTCCAGCCTGCCGCAGGTCGTCCCCACCCAGGCATGGCTACGCGCCAAACCGCAAAGCCTGCCCGCCTTACAATCTCTGCACGCCCAAATTGTGCCGCCCCTGCTCCACCCCATCGAACCCGCCCCGCGCAAAACCGGCGGCTTCACCTGCGCAGACGGATTCCGTTGTTATGTGCAAGTCTCCAGCGGCATGTACGGAACCCTTCTCACTCCCCTCATTCACCCGGAAGTGGAAGGCGTGGGGGCAAAAATCCTCTCCCTGCTGCGTAACCTGCCCAAAAAACCGGTGTACCTGCGGGTGCGCTCATACCAGGCATGGCTGGAGCCCGCCCTGGAAGACCTGGGCGCAACCGCCGGGCAACGTCAGGCGGTGATGGTGAAACACCTCGCCCGTCTGGCAAGAGAAGAACAAACCGTCCGTGCCGCACACCCGGCAAGCGCCATCCCGGCCTCGCGCTTCAGCAAATTTGATACCAAAAAGTAACGGAATAACGAAAAAGGGCGGGGTTTCCCGCCCTTTTTCGTTATTCCGTTATCTGCAGATTGCCCGCGCCCATCTCCACCTTCAGGGTCAGAGAAGCGCCCTCCCCCTCCTGTCGGTACAAACCGGAAGCGTCCGTCTGCCAACCTGGCGGAACCTGCACGTTGGCAAGCCCACTCTCCACCACCAGGGTCGCATTTAGCCCGGCAGGAACGCGGATGGTGAGGTTGCTCATCCCAGAGCGAATGACCACCGAGGCATCCCGCTGAAAGTCGCCGCCGAAATCCAGGGTGTAGTTGCCTGCGCCGCACTCAAAGACCAGCGACTGAAAATTGGCATTCCCCAACTGGCGGAGGGTTACATTGGATGCGCCCGTGTTGTAAGTAAAAAGGCTCATTTCCGCCCCGTTGGGCGCGGAAAAATCCACTTCCACATCTGCCGCACCATCGCTGATTGCCAGGCTGGTGAGGGCAAGCCCGCCAAAGTCGAAGCGCCCTTCGTAGGCTCCGGCGTTAATCCGCAGGGCGAGGGGTTTCGCGCCCAGGCGCAAATCCCAACGGTTTTCCATGTCCTCAAAGGAGGGCAAGCCATCCACCCGATATTCGCCCTGCTTCAGAATCACCTTGCCCTCTTCTTCCTGCACCACCTCCGGCTTCAGGTCGGGAATGTTATAGGTAGCGGTTCCCTCCAGCAGCGCCGATTCGGCGCCGGGCTGGAGATTCAAATCCCCAGCGCCGAAATCCAATTGCAGCGAAATATTCTTCGCATCCGGCACAGGGATGAGAATGGCTTCCTCCACGCTTGCGCCGGGCGTTTTTTGGGGAATAGCCAGATTTACGGTGCAGGCAAGGCTGGCGAGGGTGAGGGCGAGGAGCATTAGAACAGGCTTTGGTTTCATACAAGAATCTCCCTATGGAATGATATTTGTTTTGGTGTAAATCCTACGCGCCGCGCCGCGCAAAAGTTGCGACTGCCCCGGAAAGGCTATTGAGCCAAAAAGGGCAACCGGGCTATGATTGGGTTAAAAGAGAATCTTTATCATATTCATAACATTTTGGCGTTTCTTTCGGTTATATTTCCCTCATCAAACCTTTCCCCTACCGGGCGCGGAGTTACCATTGCACAAAGAATTGAACCCCATCTCATCCCCCGACCGCATTCACATCCTCGATATTCTGCGAGGTTTTGCCGTCTTTGGCATTCTACAGGTGAACATCGTTGGCTTCTCCTCCCCTGCTTTCCTCCCAGGTTATGTGTCAAGCCCAACCCCGCCCCGAATAGACCAATGGGCAGACTATCTGCTGCTGTTTTTGGCGGAGAGCAAGTTTTACATTATCTTCTCCTTCCTGTTTGGGCTTGGGTTTGCGGTGCAAATGGCACGCGCCGAGGCTAAAGGGCGGGGGATAGATACGTTTTACCCGCGCCGCTTGTGGGTTCTGTTCTTCATCGGCATTTTACACTCTACCCTGCTGTGGTCGGACGATATTTTGCGCATCTACGCCCTGTTAGGTTTTGCGCTTCTGGCTTTTCGCAAACAATCCAACCGCACCCTGCTCGGTTGGATGGCACTCTTCTTTATCCTTTCCATCATTCTACCGGTACTGATTGGCACAAGAGACGACCGCCCGGATGTTCTGACTCTGGGCGAAGATTGGGTGAGGATGGCGAGGGCAGCGTATCAGAGCCGGGCATATTGGGATGTCTTGCAGTTTCAGACCCGGTTCGCGCCCCTATCTTTCCTCATCATTCTACTGGCACAGGGAGCCGGAGCCATGACCATGTTCCTGCTGGGACTGCTCGTAGGGCGCAGTCACTTTTTCGAGCGGCTTGCAGAGCATCACAACACCCTGATTGCCATCACCCTGGGCGGGCTACTACTTTGGGCGGCAGGCGGGGCAGTCTTTTGGTATGTAGAAGATGTTTGGGTCAGCAGCGCCGGGTATGTTTTGGGGTCTTTGGGGCTTGCTAGCATGTATGTTGCCCTGCTTAGTCTGGCTTCTCTGCTGCCGGGGGCAAGGCATTTTCTTTCCCCTTTGGCAAGCGTTGGACGCATGGCGCTAAGCAATTACGTCTTTCAATCTGTCGTTTGTCTCACCATTTTTAGCGGTTTTGGGTTGGGGCAGTACGAAAAAATAGGGCTTGCGAACCTTATCGGGTTGGCAAGCCTCATTTACGTGGTGCAAATCATTCTGAGCGTGTGGTGGCTAAAATATTTTCGGTTTGGTCCTTTGGAATGGGTCTGGCGTTCCCTCACTTACCAAAAAGCCCAGCCTTTTTGGGCAAAATAGATTATTTTTCTGCCCAGTGAATGGCAATGGTGCCAAACATGAGGCGCTTAAACCCTACCCGCAAAAAACCCGCCTGCGTCATGCGTTCCGCCAACTCTTCTGCGCTGAGAAAGGCTTCGCTCGAATCGGGCAGGTAGGTGTACGCATCCCGCTGACCGGAGAGCAAGGTTCCGAGGGTGGGAATGACGAGGTGCATGTGTATCCAAATAAAGGGGGAAAGCAGGTTCGGCTTGGGGCGGGTGGTATCCAAAATGACAATGCGCCCGCCGGGTTTGAGAACGCGATACTGCTCGCGCAAAGCCTTATCCCGGTCTACTACGTTTCGCATTAAAAAACCGGAGATGACGGCATCGAAGAGGGCGCTGCCAAAGGGCAGGGAGAGCGCATCGGCAGCAGACCAGGCAAAGGCATCGGCTGGTTTGCGCCCAATGCGCATCATCTCCACCGTAAAATCGGCGGCGGTGATGCGGGCGGAGGGGTTTTGGGCGCGGGCAAAGCGTGCCAGGTCGCCAGTGCCTGCTCCCAAATCCAGCAGGGAGGCGTTGGGGGGCAGGGCTGCACGGCGGATGACTTCTCTCCTCCAGGCGAGGTCTTGTCCGCCGGTCATCAGGCGGTTCATCAAATCATATTGGCGGGCTATACGGGTAAATACGCCCTGAATGTAACGTGATTTTTCGGTTCCGGTAAGTTGAGTCATGGGCGCGATTATACCTTGCATCTTTCCCCCCCCTGTGCTAGAATCCTCCACGTTCGACCAATACCGCAAGCGCCGAAAAGTGGGAGCCCCCCACTTTTTCGTTTGTAAGGGGTTGAACGCTTTTTATCCCATTTTTTCAATTCGGGAGTCTTGGCAGGTATGAAAAACGAGTTTAATTTGGCTTTCAACGAAGTGTTGGAAGAAAAACAATTGCCCAAAGAAGTCATTTTGGGGGCGCTGGAATCTGCGATGGTTTCTGCCTACCGCCGTGCGGTGAATGCATCGAGCGCCCAACAAGTGGAAGCCAAAGTAGACCCGGAGACGGGTCGGGTGACGGTGTACGCCGAAAAAGAAGTGGTGGAAAGCCTGGTAGATACCCGCACAGAAGTGTTGTTGGATGAAGCCCGCAAGGTGAACCCCACGGCGCAACTAGGCGATATGGTCATTATGGAATCTACCCCCAAAGATTTTGGGCGTGTAGCCGCGCAAACTGCCCGGCAAGTCATTCAGCAGCGCATCCGCGAGGCAGAACGCGGTGTGCAAATGCAATATTTTGAGCGCCAACTGGGCGAAATTGTGAGCGGGATTGTGCAAGCCTCCAACATGCAAAGCACAACCCTGGGGTTGGATATGAAAGCCGAGGGCGTGATGCCCGCCAACCAACGCATCCCCGGCGAAAAATTCCGGGTGCATGACCGCATCCGCGCCATCATCATCGAAGTCAAAGACGGCTCCCGCGGACCGCAAATCATCCTCTCCCGGGCGCATCGCAACTTTTTGCGCCGCCTGCTGGAAAACGAAGTGCCGGAAATTTATCATGGCATTGTGGAAGTGCGCTCCATTGCCCGCGAGCCTGGGCAACGCGCCAAAGTGGCTGTCTCTGCCACCCAACCGGGGGTGGACCCGGTGGGCGCTTGCGTAGGCGTAAAGGGTGTGCGGATTCAGACCATCGTCAAAGAATTGCATGATGAGAAAATCGACATCATCGAGTGGAATCCCGACCCGGTGCAGTACATCTCCAAAGCCATCAGCCCGGCACGGGTCAGCGGCGTGTACCTGACCGAGGGAGAGAAAACCGCAACCGTTGTGGTCATGGAAGACCAACTCAGCCTGGCAATTGGGCGGGATGGGCAAAATGCCCGCCTCGCCGCCAAACTGACGGGTTGGCGAATCGACATCAAGAGCGTCTCCGAAGCTGCCAGCGACCTGGTGAGCCGCCTGCAAATGGACTCATCCCTGGCGCAAACCGCTCAGGCAGAAAACGAAGCCGCCGGGCTGGTGAACGACATCCTGAACAAAAAAGCCGAAGGTCGCCCCCTGACCCCGGAAGAATACAGCATCATGGCGCAGTTTGTAGACCGGGTGGAACGCCGCACCCTGGAAACCCAACGCGCCGCCGAACAGGAAAGCGCCGAAAAACTGGCAGACGCTCGTGCGGGCATCCCCGACCAGGCGTTTGAGCAGCCCTTGGAAGAAATGGGTTTGCCGGAACATGTTTACAACATCCTCACCGAGGCGGAATACCGCACAACCGGCGACCTGCTACTGGCGATGAAAATCTCCCCCGACCGGGTTTTGGGTCTGGCAGGGATTGGTCCCAAAGCCATGCAGGCGATTGAAAAAGCAGTGGCGGAAGTCCATGCGGCTGCCGTTATCGCAGCCGCTCCCGAAGCAGAAGCCGAGGTGGAAACCGCTCCGGAAGAGCCGCAACCCGCCCCCGAAGTGGAAGCAGCCCCCAGCCCCGAAGAACCCCTCAGCGCCGAACCTGCCCCGGAAACGGAAGCAAAACCCGGCGAGGAA
>DYNS01000425.1 GCA_020720965.1 Anaerolinea sp.
TGCTAAAACTTTGGTTTGGCTGGGGCAGTTTTCTCATCCTCTTTGCCATTGCTTATTTGGGCTATGTTCTACTGCGGCAAGCGGGCGCAGAAATTCACTGGGGGAAAATTATTGCCCTCGAACTGGCTGCCTTGCTGACCCTGGCGCTGCTGGCTACGTTCAGCGGCAATAACCTCATCCAAGCCGATTCTGGCATGTACGGCGGGCGGCTGGGCTGGGGCATGGTTAGGCTAACCTGGCAGTTAATTAGCCCGCTGGGCGGCACGCTGCTCATCTTTCTGCTTTGGCTTTTCATGCTGGCAACAGGCTTTGGCTTGTGGCAAAAACTCGAAAACTGGCTGCTGCGTATGGCGGGCGAACCCCCCGCCAAAGTGGAAACTGCCCCGCTCCCTGTGGAAGCAGAGCCAGAACCCGAAAAGCCCGCCGACCTTGCGCCGCGAAAGAAAGCGCCCGTCATTCCAGCCGAATTTCGTACTTCCTTCAAATCAGAAAAAAAGAAAGAAGAAAAATCCGACAAAGTATTGTCGCGCAGCGAAGACCTGCCGCCCCTCACCATTCTGCTGGCTGAATCAACCGTCCGTGCCGATGACCGCACCATTAACCAAACTGCCGGTCTTATTATGAAAACTCTCGCCGACTTTGGCATTCCCGCTACCGTCATTGGCTACCGCGTGGGACCTTCTGTTACGCAGTTTGCCGTTCAGCCGGGCTTTATCAAAAAACCTGGGTCAGACGAAGAAGACGTGCTTCAAATGAAAGTTCGCGTGGCGCAGATTGCCTCTTTGCAAAAAGACATTGCGCTGGCATTATCTGCCCAGCGCCTGCGTATTGAAGCGCCCGTGCCTGGCAAGCCGTATGTCGGCATTGAAGTGCCAAACACACACAGTTCGGTGGTGCGCCTGAAGACTCTGCTTGAGTCTGAAGCCTTTCATAAAATTGGCGCGCCGCTTACCATCGCCCTCGGACGTGACGTATCGGGGCGCCCGCTCATTGCCGACCTGGCGCGTATGCCGCATGTGCTGATTGCCGGCGCAACAGGCTCTGGCAAATCGGTCTGCATCACTTCCATTGCGGCTTGCCTCGCCATGAATAACGCGCCCGAAGAATTAAAAATGGTGATGATCGACTCCAAAATGGTGGAATTGATTCGCTTTAATGGGCTGCCGCACTTGTATGGCAAAGTGGAAACAAACGTAGAACGCATTTTGGGCGTTTTGCGCTGGGTGGTGGTGGAAATGGAACACCGCTACCGCCTGCTGGAAGGCGCACACGCCCGCGACCTAAACTCTTACAATCAGAAAATTATACGCAAAGTCAATGGCAAAGCCCTGCCGCGCATTGTGGTCTTAATTGACGAGCTCGCCGACCTGATGATGTCTGCGCCCGACGTGACCGAGCATAATTTGGTGCGCCTTGCGCAAATGGCGCGCGCAACCGGCATTCATTTGGTGGTTGCCACCCAGCGCCCCTCAACCGACGTGGTGACGGGCTTAATCAAAGCCAACTTTCCCGCGCGGTTGGCGTTTTCTGTTGCATCCAGCATTGATAGCCGCGTAATTTTAGATTACACCGGCGCCGAATCTTTGCTGGGGCGCGGCGACATGCTCTTCCTCAACCCCGAAGTAGGCAACCCCATCCGCGCACAAGGGGTGATGATCACCGACATGGAAATTGAGCGCATCATTTCTCACTGGCAAAAGAGCGGGCATAAAGTGGATGACATTCCGCCCTGGGAAAAACTCTTGCAAGAATCTGACGAAAACGAAGATGATGGGCTGGTGGAACAAGCCATCTCCATTGTCCGCAGCAGCCAGCGCGCATCCGCATCCTTAATTCAACGCCGCCTGCGAATTGGCTACCCGCGCGCTGCGCGGCTGCTCGATCAACTTGAAGAAATGGGCATCGTAGGGACCTCTCAGGGCGGCGGCAAAGAGCGCGAGGTTTTGGTGGAGCCAGAAGATTTGGACGAAGAAATGAATAAAGAGTAGGCGCGTCTTGCGCTTTTCACATCGCATCCCCTCAGACATATTTTATGAACCTCAAACCAACATTCACCGACAAACTGCGAATTATCTTCAAAGGCATTCTTGACCCCATTGGCGCGTTCCTCAACCGCACAGGGTTAACTCCCAACGCCATTACCCTGTTGGGGCTGGCAGGCACAACCATTGGCGCCTATCTGCTCTCGCAAGGAAAAATGACCCTCGGCGCCATCGTTCTGCTGCTCTTTGTCATTGTAGATGCCTTTGACGGCACGATGGCGCGTTTGCGCGGCGAACCCAGCGACTTTGGCGCATTTGTTGATTCGGTCAG
>DYNS01000426.1 GCA_020720965.1 Anaerolinea sp.
TTTCGCTCCAATGCCTTACAGAGCTTCTTTGCATTTATCTCACGGATTCAGGTCGAAGTAACTGTTTTCAGAAACCCGCGGCGAATACAATTGAACAGGGGAGGCGTTTTTTGGCAGAGTGGCGCAACGATTTATGAACCGCTCTATTCTTTTATTTTCCGTGTTGGTCGCAGGTGTTTCGGCAGGTGTTCTAAAGGCAGATTGGCCTGTGTATCAACACGATGCGAATCGGACGGGGACAACGCAGGAGGCGTTGCGTCCGGGGGCAAAAGCCGCGTGGACATTTTTTTCTTCGCGTCCTCCATCGCCGGGGTTTTACGCCCAAGTGCCCGAGAAAAAAGACCAGAACATCGGGCAGCAACAGACGATCACGCAAACGATTACGGCGGATTACGCTTTTGCGCCGGTGATCGCGGGGGGCAACCTTTATTTTGGGTCGTCATCCCAGGATTGCGTGGTTTGTCTTGACGCAAAGACGGGGGAAAAGAAGTGGGTGTTTTTTGCGGAGGGGGCGGTGCGTTTTGCGCCGGCTTACGAGCAGGGGAAGCTGTATTTCGGGGCGGACGATGGGCGGGTTTATTGTCTCGATGCGGCGACGGGGAAACTCGTGTGGAAGTTCGAGGCGGCACCCGAAGAGCGGATGGTCATAGCCAATGGCAAGATGGCGTCGCAATGGCCTGTGCGGACGGGGGTTGCGGTTGAAAAAGGGAAGGTGTTTTTTTCGGCGGGGCTGTTTCCTGCGACGGGCGGGGTGTATCTTTATGCGGTGGACGCAAAGACGGGGGCACTTGTTTGGAAGAAAGGGATTTTGACTCCCGCGCAGGGGTATATTTTGGCGGCGGAAGATTTGCTGTTCGTTCCCAGCGGGCGTTCGTCACCGGTCGAATACCGCCAGGCGGACGGGACACCGCTCGCCGCGAAGTCGGACATGAGGCGGAGCGGGGGTAGCACCTTTGTCGGGATGTTCGGCGACATGGTGGTTTACGGGCCGAGCGAGTTTGGGATTTTTCATTTTCGGACGGATAAAGAAGGGGAAGAAAAAGGGCTTGACCGGATTATGCACGGGCAGATTACCGGCTTGGACGGGTGGAGGGTTGCCAAGCGGGGAGATATGGCGTATTTCCTTTCTGACAAGCAGGTTATGGCGATTAACGCGGAAGATTTTGCGAAGGCGTTGAAGGACAGCGGTGCGAATTTTGCGACGAGGGTCAAGGATAGGACGATCCGGGCAAAGAGCGGGGTGCAGCAAGGGGGGGATGCGCAGGTGATGAAAGAGATCGAACCGGCGACGAAATGGAAGGCGGCAGTGAAGGGGGCGAGGTCGTTGCTGGTTGCGGGGGATACGGCGGTCGTTGGTGGGGAGGGCGAGGTCAAGGGGTTTGATGCCGTGAGCGGGAGCGAAAAATTTGTGTTTCCTGTTGATGGGGTCGCTTGGGAAATGGCGGCGAGCGGGGGTAATCTGTATGTTTCCACGAGCAGCGGGAGGATTTATTGTTTCGGGCAAGATGCCAAGGCGGCAGGGGACATCAAGGAGTCGGCGGATGCGGTTTATGCGGGAGGGGACGAGGCGAAGTTTCGTGCGTTGGCGGAGTGGGCCGTGAAGAAAGCGGGGAGGAAGAAAGGGTTTTGCGTGATTGCCGGTGTGGGGGATGGGCGTTTGGCTTACGAGATTGCAAAAGCGTCGGAGATGAAGGTGCTTTGCGTAGAAAAGAACCCGGAGGTTGCGGCGAAGGCACAAGAAAAGCTCGTCCGTGCAGGGGTTTACGGGCAAGTGGTGGTGCATGTGCGGGCGGACGGGAAGTTGCCTTATGTCAGCCATTTCGCGAATTTGGTTTTGTCGGAAAGCTCTTTGGCGGATGGAAAAACGGGGTTTGCGGCGGATGCCGTGTATTCCATGGTTCAGCCTTATGGCGGGGTGATGGCTTTTGGGGGAGACGAAGGGGCGTTGCAGAAAGAGTTCCCGATGGTGGAGAAGTGGGCCAAGGAGCAAGTCGGGGGACTTGCTGTGTCTTTTGCCGAGCGAGGGGCACTCAAGGGTGCGGGGGAGTGGACGCATATGTTTGCCAATGCGCAGAATACCGCGAATAGCGGGGACTGGATTATCGGAGGATCGGATTATCTTGTCCAGTGGTTTGGCGACCCGAGTCCGATCGAGAGCACGGGGTGGCATTACTTGGGGATGGGACCGCTTTACAAAGACGGGGTGTTGGTCAACATCAAGGCGTTCAGTGCTGAGGCGGTGGATGCGTATAATGGGACTAGTTTGTGGCATCATTCCGTGCCAGAATCAACGCGGTTGAACCCTGGGCGC
>DYNS01000111.1 GCA_020720965.1 Anaerolinea sp.
GGCTGATGATGAGGCGGTTGAGGAGGGGGTAGATTTCCGGGCGTTGGGGGAGCAGGCTTGCGTTGGTGATGAGGCTGAGAGAGCGGTAGCGCAGCTCGCGCCGGGCAAAGGTCAGCAGTTCTGGCAGGTGAGGCACAAGCAGAGGTTCGCCGCCGGTAAGCCAAAGCGAATCCACTCCGCCGCGAATGTGCTGCAAGAGGGTTTTGGCTTGCTCCAACGGTAAATGACCGGGCAGCTGCGGGTTGCGGCGAGCGCCGAAGTCTTCGCAGTAAGCGCAGTTGAGGTTACAGTGTTGGGTGAGGTAGTAAATCGCCATCAGCGGGCGCAGGGTGCGCCCGCCAAAGGTAAGTTGGAGCAGGTTAAGCAGGTAAGACATAAAAAAGAAGCCCGGTTCTTCACCGGGCAGGGGTTTATTTTTTCTTCTTTGCGGGTTGGCTGACGGCGGCAGGCGCGTATGCCTGGTGCAGTTGAACCGGCTCGGTTTTGGCGCGCACACGCAGGTTGAGCATTTCTACAAAGACTGAAAAGCCCATGGCGAAGTAAACGTAACCTTTCTCGATGTGCTGGTGCAGACCTTCGGCAACCAGCGAGGTGCCGATGAGCAGAAGGAAGGAGAGCGCCAAAATTTTGACGGTGGGGTGGCGGCTGACAAAGTCGCTGATGGGGGTGGCGGCAAAGAGCATGATGCTGACGGCGATGATGACAGCGGCTATCATCACCAGGATTTCGTCTGCCATGCCTACGGCGGTGATGACAGAGTCGAGGGAGAAGACAATATCCAGCAAGCCAATTTGGATGACAACCGAAACGAGAGAAGCGGCAACTTTGGCGCTGGCTTCACCGTGTTTACCTTCCAACTTGTCGTGGATTTCGTGGGTGGCTTTGGCAATAAGGAAAAGACCGCCGCCGAGGAGGATTAAATCTCTACCAGAGATGCCAATGTTGAACAAAGGCAGGGTGAAGAGGGGTTCTTCCAGTTTGATAATCCAACTGAGGGAAAGCAGCAGCAAAATGCGGGTGATGAGGGCAAGCCCCAACCCCAACTGCCTGGCTTTGGGCTGCTGGTCTTTGGGGAGTTTGTCCGCCAGGATGGAGATGAATACGATGTTGTCTATGCCGAGGACGATTTCCAGCACGGCAAGGGTGATGAGGGCGATAAGGTTTTCGGTTGTAAAAAGCGCTTCCACGAATGTTTCTCCTGTTTGGGCTGAGTAAAACAGGGCGATTCTACATGATTTTGCCAAAAAGACCATCCCCGCCGCCAGGGTGGGTTATGGCTTTCTTAAAGTTGAGAAAACGCCCTCATCCCCTGCCCCTTCCCCCGTCGGGGGAAGGGGGACAAAAAAAGCCCCTCTCCCACCGGGAGAGGGGTGGGGGTGAGGGGCTAACAGGCGCTAGAACTCAATCTTCGCGCCGAGCAGTTTCAGGTATTGGGCAATCCAATCCGGGTGAGCGGGCCAAGCCGGGGCAGAGACCAGGTTGCCTTCGGTCATGGCGCTATCGACCGGGATGGAGACGTATTCCGCACCGGCATTGGCGACATCGGGACCGACTGCCGGGTAAGCGGTGGATTTGCGTCCCTTAAGAACGCCCGCCGCCGCCAAAACCTGGGGACCATGACAAATGACGGCAACCGGTTTGTTCGTCTCAAAGAAGTGGCGGGTAATCTCCAGCACGCGCGGGGTCAGGCGGATATATTCCGGGGCGCGCCCGCCGGGGATGACGAGACCGTCATAGTCGGCTTCGTTGATTTCGTCAAACGTTTTGTTCAGCGCAAAATTATGACCGCGCTTTTCGCTGTAGGTTTGGTCGCCTTCAAAATCATGCACCGAGGTACGAATCACCTCCCCGGCGGCTTTGCCTGGGCAGGCGGCTTCTACGGCGCAACCTACCGCCGCCAACGCCTGAAACGGAACCATGACTTCGTAGTCTTCTACGTAGTCACCAACCAGAAACAAGATTTTTTTGGACATACGCTATTTTCCTCCTTTAGGAAAATGGACAAAACGTACCAGGAACGCCCTGGTATTACCAGAATAATACATCTTAGTTCAAAATTCGTCAAGAAAGTCAATATTAACATCAAATTAAGCCTTCTTGACAATTACTGGTATTACCAGCATAATACAACCATGACCCATCCAGCCCCCCAACCCGTGTATGTTTCCCTCATCGAATCCCTGCGCGAAAGCATTAAACAAGGGCAACTGCAACCCGGCGACCCGTTACCCTCCGAGCGGGATTTATGCGAGCAGTTCCAGGTCAGCCGCAGTTCAGCGCGGAAGGCGCTGGCAATTTTGGCAGGCATGGGGCTGATAGAAATCACCCCACGCAACGGAGCGCGAGTTGCCCCGCTCAATGCCCAACCCGCCATTCACTCCCTCAGCCAGATGATTGCCCGAAGCGACTATCAAGCCGCGCACCTGTACGAGGTGAGACGGCTGATAGAGGTGCAGGCAGCACGCCTCGCCGCCATCCGCCGCGAGGAAAGCGATGTGGAAAAACTCCGCGCCCTGCACCGCGCCGTGCAGGAGAACTTGCAAAACCCCGCCGACCTGCACCGCGCCGACATGGCTTTACACATCGGCATTGCCGAATGCGCCAAAAATCCTTTTTTTGGGGAACTGATGCGGGTGCTCATTTCCGCCTACATGCACATCTTCGATGTCGTCTGGTCGCGGCGCGGAGAGCCGGAGGAGGAACAAGCCCTCTTCGCCCGCTACATTGAGCAGCACGAGCGCATTATCGATGCGATTGTGGAGCAAGACCCCGAAGCTGCCGCCGCTTACCTGACCCAGCACATAGACGAGTCGAGGAAGCAGTATGAGAGAAAGTTATTAGTCGTTAGTCGTTAGTCGAACAAACCAACACCAGGAGTTTCTATGATGAGCGATTCTGCTTTGAATGATTTTCTGCGCGAGCTGCGCCAAGCCACCTCCGGTGAGTTGCGTGCAGACGAGGTGTACCGCACCCTATACAGCACAGACGCAAGCATCTACCAGGTGATGCCCAGGGCGGTTTTTTTGCCCCAAAACACCCAGGAAGCCCAAACCGCTGTGCGCCTGGCAGCGAAATACAAAATTCCGCTTGTGCCACGCGGAGGCGGCACAAGCCTGGCAGGGCAGGCGGTGAATGATGCCGTGATTGTGGATACCAGCCGTCATTTTGACCAGATTCTGGGAGTGAACCCCGACGAAAAATGGGTACGCGCCCAGGTAGGAGTGACTCTTGCCGCCCTCAACGCCCACCTTAAACCCTACGGGCTAAAATACGGACCCGACCCGGCAAGCGGCAATCGCGCTGTGTTGGGCGGCATGGTGGGCAACAACTCATCCGGCAGTCATTCCATCCTATATGGCATGACCGCCGACCACCTCCTCGCGGCGCAGGTCATTTTGTGGGATGGAACCCTGACGGAGTTCGCGCCCAAAGCCCCAGCGGAGTTGGAAGCCTATCAGCGCCAGAACGGCACGGAAGCAGAAATCTACCAAAAGATGCAGGCGCTTCTCCACAATCCCCAAAACCTGCAAACCATCCGCGCCGCCACCCCTGCCCATTGGCGGCGCTGTGGCGGATACAACCTGGAGCGGCTGACCGATGGCGAGGGGTTTTCCTTCCGCTGGCAGTACGACCCGCGCTTTAACCTGGCGAAACTCATCTGCGGCGCGGAGGGGACTTTGGGGCTTGTGACCGAAGTGACCCTCAACCTGGTGGAACTGCCCCAACGCACCGCCCTGGCAATTTTGCACTTTGACGAGTTGCCCGCCGCCCTGAACGCCGTGCCGACCATTTTGCAGGTTTCGCCTACGGCGGTGGAACTGTTGGACTACTACGGACTGACCCTCGTCCAAAATGCGCCCCTTTATGCCGAGATGATGGATACCTTCCTTCAGGGCAAGCCCAACTGCATTCTCATCACCGAGTTTTACGGGGAAACCCGCGCCGAGTTGGAAGGCAAACTGAGCGGGTTGGCGGCGCACCTGCAAACCCAAGACGTGCCGGTGAGGGCTATCACCAATCTGCTGGAGCCTGCCGCCATTCAGACCGCCTGGAAGGTGCGCGAAGCCAGCTTTGGAATTTTGATGAACATGCGCGGCGATGTGAAGCCTCTCGCCATTGCGGACGATTCTGCGGTACCGCCCGAACACCTGGCAGAATACATCACCCAGTTGGAAACCTACTGCAAAACCGACCTGAACCACGAAATTGCTTACTTTGCCCATGCCAGCGCCGGTTGTCTGCACGTCCATTCCCTTCTCAATGCCAAACTGGCGGAAGATGTTGCCAAACTGCCCCACATCATGCAATACGCGGGCGACCTGCTGCGCCGTTACGGCGGGGTACTTTCCAGCGAGCATGGAGACGGACGTTTACGCAGTTGGCTCAACCCCCATTTTTACGGCGAGGATATGTACGCCCTGTTTCAACAGGTCAAAGGCATCTTCGACCCGCACAACCTCTTCAACCCCGGCAATATTGTGGATGCCCCCGCCATGACAGAGCATCTGCGCTACGGAGCCGACTATCACGCCCTGCCCCTTACCCCATTTTTAGATTTTTCCAGCGACCAGGGCTTCGACCGCGCCATCGAAATGTGCAACGGCTCGGCAGTCTGCCGCCAACTAACAGGCAGCATGTGCCCCACCTTCAAAGCCACCCGCAACGAACAACACAGCACGCGCGGACGCGCCAACGCCCTCCGCGCCGCCCTCTCCGGCAGGCTAAACTTCTCCGACCCCGGCGTATATGAGACCCTGGACATTTGCGTCAGTTGCAAAGCCTGCAAAACCGAATGCCCCTCCTCGGTGGATATGGCAAAACTAAAAGCGGAATACCTGCACCAGTATTACCAAACCCACTTTTTACCCCTGCGCTCGCGCTTTTTTGCCCACGTGGAAGATTTAAGCAAACTGGCAGCCGGTTGGCTCGCGCCTTTGGCAAACTTCTCGCTTCAACTCCCGCCCCTGCGCGGGCTGCTCAATCGCCTGCTTAGGCTTGCCCCACAGCGCCCCCTGCCCACCTTTGCCCGTCAAACCTTCGATTCCTGGTTCAAAAAGCAACCCGCGCCCTCAGCCCAACCCCGCCCGGTCATCCTGCTTGTGGATGTGGTGCATAACTACAACGACCCGCAAGTAGCCCAGGATGCTTTGCGCGTCCTGCAAGCCTGCGGATTCTCCGTCCGCGTGCCGCCCATGCACGACCTGGGAAGACCCGCCTTCTCCAAAGGCGATTTGCCCCTCGCCAAAAGCCGCGCTCAGGCAGCCCTCGCCTGGCTTGCGCCCCATGCCCAGGCGGGGATTCCCCTCATCGCGCTGGAGCCAAGTGACGTATCCATGCTGAGGCAGGATTATCTCTCCCTGCTGCCAGGGGACGAAACTGCCCAAAAGGTCGCCGCCCAAACCTACTCGCTGGAAGAATGGCTGTGGAACGAGATGAAAGCCGGGCGGTTGGAGGGGGTCTTCCAACCCCAAAGCGGCAAAATCCTCCTACACGGTCACTGCCACCAAAAAGCAGGCTGGGGAACCCGCCAAACCGAAGAACTGCTGGCGTTTTTGGGCTACGAAGTGCAAGAAGCCGGGTCTGCCTGCTGCGGCATGGCTGGCTCCTTTGGCTACGAAGCCGAACACTACCCGCTCTCTCTGCAAATGGCGGAACTCACCCTGCTGCCCGCTGTCCGCGCCCAAAGCGCCGACACCCTCATTGTGACAACCGGAGTCAGCTGCCACGAACAGGTCCAACACGGCACAGACCGCAACTCCCTGCACCCGGCGCAAGCCCTGGCAAGGGCGTTAAGATAAAACCCTCCCCTTTTTGGGGAGGGCAAAAGCAAAAAACCAACCGATTCAACTGCCACAATTGGAGGAAGCCCCCTTGGGCGTGGAGCCATCCAACGTGATGACAACTTCGTAATGGTCATTCTTGGGCTGATGTGTTTCTCCAAAACCTCGATACGCCGCGATTTTTTGCAATTAAGGGCTTCCTGCTCCCTATCCACCAGCATCGTCAGGTTGGCGGCGGTGTAAGTGTTAAGGGTAGATTTCAACTGGTGCATGGCATCCGGCACGGGCAAGCCGCGACGCGAATCCAAAGGCTGCCCGCGCGTATCCAAAACGCCGTTTTGAATGTTGAGCGGAATGCGGTATTCCTTTGTGAGCCGTTGATTGGACTTTGCCCAGCCCTCTTTGGATAGGCTGGGACTGCCGAACAAGGTGCAGTGACAGGTTCCATATTCGGCAATTTCATCATCCAAAAACTTGCAGGGGCAGAGCATCTTTTTATCCAACTCCATCTCACCGGATGGTTCAAAGCAGGGACAGTAGCGCCTGCCAAAGGTTTCTTCCATTTCGCTCAACCAGACTTCCAGATTGGTATGCATCATCCAGTTGGGGTTGAGAGCGTAATTTTTCTTAGCAGCAAATTTACGAATCCAGGCATCCTGTTTTTTTACCTGAGCGCGATATTTCCACAAATCCTTAAAGAAAGCAATCATCATTTTTAGCATGGCAATCTCCTTTTCAGAGTGAAATTACTTTGGCGGCGCGGCGCTGGGCTTCCAAAATATCCGTCATTCCGCCCACAATCCCAACCTGCACTTGTTCCGTCAGGTTATAGTAGCCCAGGCAGGTGCTGCACAGGATGAGCCGCACACCTTTGGCTTCCAGCGAGCGCAGAGGCTCCAGAACCGGCGAACCGGTTACAGTCAATTTGACCCCGTCTGCATAAAAGCAGATGGCGGCGGGCAGGATGTTGTGTTCATCCAGCAGTTTGAAATAAGTCGTAATGAGCCTTTGTTGCAATTCCGGCTCCGCGTCCCCCATGCCGTTGCGGGTGAGAAAAAGAACAGTTTCAGAATCGGGTATAGACATAGCAGCCTCCAGAGAAAATTGGGTGATACGCCCCAAATGCGGGCGCAATGAACCAAACAAAAAACCGCCACAGCGCAAAGCCATGACGGTTTGGAGGCGTATTTCAAAACTTCAGGAAGCGCTCTCCCTCCGGCAGACGGTGCGCGGGCGCGGTCTTGGGCGCAAAACTGCGCCCTGGAAGAAAAGTCAGGTGTAGTGAATAAGGTAGGTCATGTTGAGGGGATTGTATCACGGAGGGAGAAATGGAAAACGCCAGGATTTTTCGATTTCCCTGCCCTCCGCAAAAAAACAAGTACAATCCACCTGACCCAACTCACCAATTTAGATATGGAGGTAAAAATGAAAATGGTAAAACTGTTTCCCGTCAGCGAAGTGCCAGAAAACGCCCGCAAAGTGGTGGAAGTAGGCTCCTACAAAGTGCTGATTATTCACACCAAGGGTAAATTCTATGCCGTAGATAACCACTGCCCGCACATGAACCTGCCCATGAACAGCGCCAAAGTGACCGATGACTGCGCCATCGTCTGCCCCTTTCACCGCTCCGCCTTTGATATGGAAACCGGGAATGTGAAAGAATGGTCACCCTGGCCCCCTCTCGTAGGCAAAGCCCTGGGCGCTCTCGCCCGCGAGAAAGCCCTGCCCATCTTCAAAACCGAAGTACGCGAAGGCGTGCTGTGGGTCTCGGAACAACCCAAATAAAGCCCATGCCCACCTTCACGCCCATTGGGGTCATCCATACCCCTTATGCCCAAAAAGCGCCCTACCAACCGGTGGAAGACGACACCCAGGAATTTCGGATTGACCTGAACCCGGAATACGAACCCGGCTTGGAAGGGCTGCAAAAATTCCGCTACATCTACGTTCTCTATCACATTCACCAACTGCAACGCCCCGCCGAACTGACCGTAGCGCCCCCCTGGACCGAAAACCTGCAAGTGGGCGTTTTCGCCAGCCGCTCCCCGGCACGCCCCAACCCCATTGGGTTAAGCGTGGTCAAAATCCGGCACATTCAGGGCAGCAGCATCTACGTCAGCGGGCTGGATGTCTTTGACGGAACCCCACTGCTAGACATCAAACCCTACATTGCCGAGTTGGACACCAAAACAGATGCCAACCTGGGCTGGGTGGGAGAAATTACAGACGCAGAACACCTCGCCCTGCATATTCGCGGCATCCCGCACGACTTTTAAGCAACACTACGCGCCGCCACTCTCCCCCAAGAGTGGCGGTTTCGTTATACAACCCGGCGCTCTGGTTTTGTTAGTTATAATGGGGGCATGATAGAGATTCACATCCCCGGCAGAACCCCCAACACCCTGCAACTTCAACACCTCGTCATGGACGTAAACGGAACCCTGGCAACAGACGGCGAATTAATCGCCGGAGTAGCCCAACGCCTGCACGCCCTGCAAAACCGGCTCACCCTTCACCTGCTCACCGCCGACACACACGGAGGGCAAGCCGCCATAGACGAGGCGCTGCACCTGAAAGCGGTACGCATTCAACCCGGCAACGAAGCCGAACAAAAAGCCGCCTACCTGCGCCGCCTGGGCGCAGAGACAGTCGCCGCCATTGGGCAAGGCGCCAACGACCAGCAAATGCTGGCAGAAGCCGCCCTCGGCATTGCCGTCCTCTCCGTAGAAGGGCTTTCCATCCAAACCCTGCAAGCCGCCGACCTGCTGCTGCCAGACATCCTCTCCGCCCTGGACCTGTTTGAAAAACCCAAACGCCTGATAGCGAGCCTGCGTAAATGACCACCCCAGACCCCCTCCCCCCCGAAGACCAGCCCACCGCCTTCCAACTCGGCAACCCGGAAGAAGATCTGCAAGACCTGCG
>DYNS01000427.1 GCA_020720965.1 Anaerolinea sp.
TTTCCCGCCGCCTCGTTAGACCCCATCCCGGTCAACGAGATTCACCTGTTCAGAAGCGATTTACAGCCCGGCGGACCTCGCTACACCCGCCTGCACACCATTTCGCTTGCTACACCCTAAAGAGGAACTTTTGAACGCACTCGAACTTGCTCACAGCATTGTAAACGCGCTCGAAGAGCGCAAAGGCGAAAACATCCTGCTGCTAGACCTGCGCGACATCGCCGCCTTCACCGATTTCTTCGTCCTCTGCACCGGCACCTCCGACCGCATGTTGGATGCGCTGGCAGAAAGCGCCCTGGATAAAGCCCGCGAAGTACACGGTCTCAAAGGGCGCAAAGACGGGCTTTCTTCCGCCGGCTGGGTCGCAGTCGATTTTGGCTACGTAACCCTGCACATCTTTGCCCAGGAAACCCGCGACTTCTACAACCTGGAAGAGTTGTGGAAAGAGGGCAAAGTCCTCCTACGCTTGCAGTGAATCAAAAAACAGGCTGGTCGCCAGCCTGTTTTTTGATTCCGAACCGGGCAAGACCTACTCAAAAATCCAACGGTCTGCCTCGCGGCTCCAGGAGACCATTTCTTCCGGCTTAAACCACAGCGCGGCTTCTTTTTCGCCGTTTTCCGGGCTATCAGAAGCGTGCGTAATATTGCGCCCAACTTCCAGCGCAAAATCATGCCGAATGGTGCCAGGAGCGGCTTCCCAGGGGCGGGTCGCGCCCATCGTCTGCCGAATGGCTGCAACGGCTTTGGGACCTTCCCAAACCATCGCCATCACCGGGGCAGAGGTGATGTAGTCAATCAGACCCGCATAAAAAGGCTTGCCCTGATGAACGGCATAATGTTCTTCTGCCAGTTCCTTGCTCACCGCAATAAACTTCGCCGCCACAAGGCGCAGACCGCGCCGCTCCAGTCGGGCAATCACCTCGCCCACCAGCCCGCGCTGCACACCATCCGGTTTGACCAAAACGAGAGAACGTTCCACAGTTTCCTCCATAAAAATAGTTGCCTGCCAGGCGGCAGGGCGCAAAAATTTTACCACACCCCAAAAAACAGCCCGCAGGACAAACCTGCGGGCTGCCGCTTTGGTTAGCGTAGCAATTCTTCGGCTTTGGTATAAGCGTCCAGCGCCTCTTGCAAGCGGTTGGTGCGGACGTAGGCATCCCCCAGGGTTTGCCAGATGACGACATCCACCGGGTAACGGTACACGGCTTCCTGCAAGTCAAAGATGACTTCTTCCAGCAGTTTGCCTTTCTTAATCAGGCGGGAATACTCGGCGGCGGCAACATCCAAATGGGCTTTATCCAATCCCTCGCGGGCTTTCAGCAAGATGGGAGCGTCTTTATCCGCCAGGGTGAGCGCCCCGGTTGTGCGCGGTTTCGGAGCCGGGGGAGGAGGTGCAGGAGTCACCGCCGGAACGGGGAGGGGTTCGGGGGCTTTTTCCTCCACCACAGCGGGAGCAACCCAACCGGAAACGGGCACCGGGCTGGGAGGTTTTTCATCGGCGGAAAGGTCGCGCAGCCAGTCTGGCAGTTCTTCGGTTTCTGAGGCAGTTTCCAACCCGAAAGAAACCTGAGCGGCGGCGGGTTCTTCTGCGTCCAGGCTTTGCAACCAGTCAGAGACATCCGCCTGCGGCGCGGCGACTTCAGCAACCGGGGCAGGCGCTTCGGCGGCGGCGGGTTCCTCCGCGTCCAGGCTTTGCAACCAGTCCGGGGTGTCTTCTTGGGGAGCAGAGGCAGAGGGGGTGCGGGCTTCGTCCAACACTTCCCAGGGCATTTTTTCTTCCGCATCGGCGGAAGATTCGAGGGTCATCCAGGCGGGCAGGCTTTCCGAGGGAGAGGCGGCTTCGGGGATGGGGGAGGATTCTTCCGCGTCATCGCGCATCCAGGCAGGCAGGTTGCTTTCCTCCTGCGCCAGCGGTTCAGCGTCCGCAGCCTGGCTCAGGTCCGACATCCAATCAGCAAGGTCGCCTGCTGCGGCTTCGGGGGCGGCAAAAGACTCCGATGGGGCGGCGGGCAGGCTTTCCACCTGAGATACCCATTCCGGGGCGCTCTCGCGGCGTTCCGCCGGGTTGGTGATGAGTTCTTCCGCCTTCGCGCCCTGCTTCTGGGCGAGAGATTCCAGCCATCTCAACGCGTCATCCTGCTCCGACTCGGTTGTGCCGGGTCCAGAGACAAGGGCGGAGAGCGGTTCGGCGGCGGGTTCGGCTGCCGGGGCAGCAGGCAGGCTTTCCACCTGGGACACCCATTCCGGGGCGCTCTCGCGGCGTTCCGCCGGGTTGGTGATGAGTTCTT
>DYNS01000428.1 GCA_020720965.1 Anaerolinea sp.
ACGCCATTATCCACGCTAAAGCGGGAGAATACCCTGTTGCCCGCCGTTACCTGGAACTCGCCCTGGATTTGGCAGACGACCGCGAAACCCACACCCAAGCCAATTATTGGATGAGCCAACTGGTGCAAGACCCTGCCGAAAAACGTCAGTACCTGCAAAATACCCTCGCCTACGAACCAACCCACCCGGAAGCCCGCCGCGCCCTGGCAGTGTTGGATGGCAAACTGAAGCCGGAAGAGATTGTAAACCCCAACGACCTGCCCGCTTTTCAATCTCAACGCCCCAATGCGGAGCGCTTTACCTGCCCCAAGTGCGGTGGGCGGATGGTCTTTCGCCCGGACGGGCGCAGCCTGCATTGCGAATACTGCGCCAGGGGAGAAACCCTGCAAACTACCCTCGCTGGTGAGCAAGATTTTGTGTTAAAGATGGCAACTGCTCAGGCGCACCGCGCCCCCATGCAAACCCCCACCTTTGCCTGCCAGGGCTGTGGGGCGCAGTTTGTGCTGCCCCCGCAAGAAATTTCCGCCAGCTGCTCCTACTGCGGCTCCAACCACGTCCTGCGCTCCACCCGCGAAGCCACACCCCCCGATTCCATCCTCCCCATCCGGGTGGATTTTGCCCAGGCAGTGCAGAATCTGATTCAGTGGGTGCAAAAGCGCGGCATAGAACCCTCCGGCAAGGTGCAGCCCCCTCGTGCCGTCTATCTCCCCCTGTGGACATTCGACATCGTTGGTAACATCCCCTGGAGCGGCTACGTCACCCGCAACAAGAGACAGGAAAGGGTGGAAGGCGAAAAACTGATTCACTTTGACGATATTCTCGTCCCCGGCGCGCCCAAACAAGCCGATATTCTGCCCAAAATTACCGCCGGGTTTAACACCAATGCCGCCCTTCCCTACGATAGCCGCTACCTGGCGGGCTGGCTGGCAGAATTGCCCCAAATGAGCCTTGCCGAAGCCTCTTTAGATGCCCGCGAACAAGCCGCTCACCGCGCCCGCCGCCTGATTTCTCAGGAGCAGAGCAACCTGCCCATTCAGTATCACACTTACAGCACCGCCAACGTCTCGGTATCTTCCTTCAAACTGCTGCTTGTGCCGGTTTGGCTGACGGCGCTACCCTACGAAGGGCGCAGTTACCGCCTTCTGATGAACGGCGTAAACGGGGATGTCTTTTGCGAACTGCCAGAACGCGGCATTGCCGCCCTGTTTAGGGACCTTTTCGGCGTTTAGTGTTCCCCTCTACCCATGCCTGCCCTGCCCTTTTTACGCCGCCGCTTTAACCGTTACCGCCAGAGCCGCCTGACTGCCCATCGGCGGCTCTGGTTTATTCTTTCCAGTCTCGGCTTGGGCGTGGGGGCGCTTTTGGGCTTGCTTTTGCTGGGCGGCATGTACGCCTACGCTTACCTTTCGACAGATTTGCCCTCTCTGCAAGCCTTGCCTGCCCTGCTTCACCCTCAAACCGGGGCGCTGCTTCAGCCCACCCGCCTGTATGACCGTTCCGGTGAACATCTCCTCGCCGTCCTAGCCCCTTCCAACGCGCCCCGCGTTTACACCCCCTACGACCAGATTCCCCCCGCCCTGATACATGCCACCGTTACCCTGCAAGACCCGCTCTTTTATCGGCACGCCGGTTTTCTGCTGCAAAGCCCCACCCTTGCCCAAACCCTCGCCGCCGATTTGCTCCTCTGGCAAGAGGAGCCCGGTCTGCGCCGTGCCTTGCGCGAGCGTATTCTCGCCTATCAACTGACTCAAACCTACGGGCGCGAGCAAATTTTGGAATGGTATCTCAACACCGCCTGGTACGGACGCAACGCCTACGGCGTTCATGCCGCCGCCCAACTGTATTTTGCCAGCCAACCCCAAACCCTCAGCCTGGCGCAATCTGCATTGCTGGCAGCCCTGCACCAAACCCCTGCCATCAACCCGCAGGATGCCCCCCAAGCCGCCGCCCAAAGACTGCAAGAGAGTCTCGCCGCCCTGCGCTCTGCCGGTTTTCTCTCCGCTGAGGAAGAAACCCAGGCACAGAACGCGCCCCTCAACCTGCAACCTGCCCTCCCCGCCTTTGACACTTCCCCGGCATTCACCGCCCTGGCGCTGGCTCAACTTCCTCACCGCGCCCGCATCGAGCGCGGCGGCATGGTCATTCTGACCACCCAGGATTACGCTCTGCAAACCAGCGCCCAATGCCTTACCCAAACCCAACTCGCCCGCCTCGCGGAAGAATCCCCGCCCAATTGCCAAACCGCCGCCCTGCCTGCCCTGCCGCCCTCTTTCCGCGCCCAAGCCGC
>DYNS01000112.1 GCA_020720965.1 Anaerolinea sp.
GGCGATTCATAATTAGCCGGGGTATTTCGGGATTAAAGCGCCCTCCACCCTTAATCATCGTTACTTGTTTGAGGACGTTCCCATGAGCCTGGTACCGATTGCCTCGCTGGGGGTTCGGCACGGGGTTTCGGTGCGCGGCATGGAGAGCATGATTCGGCTTGCCAGTATTATGCACCGCACCGACTATTGGCGGCGCGGGCGCACGGTGGAGCGCCTGGGGATTGAGCAATGGAGTGTGAGCGAATTGACCCGCTACGTGAGAGATGGGAAGATTCCGTAGTTTTTGCAAAACCGCCTTGCGGGGGTTTCCTCCTGCAAGGCGGTTTTTTCTATTCTTTGGGCATGGGCAGGCGTAAGAAAAAGACGCTACCGGGTAGTTTTTCTTCATCGTAACCGGGGCTTTCCACCCAAATTTTGCCGCCGTGCGCCTTCATAATCCCGGCGGCGATGGCAAGCCCCAAGCCCGGTCCGCCGCCCTTGAACTTGGTGCGCCCGGAGGAGTGCAGTTCCACTTTGCCAACCTGATGGAGCTTCTCGAAGATGACCTTTTGGTTGGCGGGGTCAATGCCGATGCCTGTATCCGCTACACGAATTTCTGCCCAACGGGCATGGCGCTCGTCCTCCTGCATCGCCCCGCTGATGGTGACTGAGCCGCCATCCGGGGTGTATTTGATAGCATTGATGAAGACTGCGTCCAGGGCTTTTTGCAGAAGTTGCGGGTCGGCGGGAATGGGCGGCAGTTGGTTGAGGCTGCTTTCCACCACCAGGTTTACGGTGCGTTCCTTCAGGTCGTTTTTATATTCCTTTAAGACGAGTTGCAGAATCAAACCGGGGATGACCATTTCAATGCGCGGGACAATGGTCTGGCTTTCCAGTTTTGCTACGTCCAGCATGGCGTTTACCACCTGGTGCAGGCGGTCGGTGCCTTTCATAACCCCATCGACTGCCATGAGGAGGGATTCGTTTTGCTGCACGGAGGAGGCAGCACGGAGAATGCCGAGGTAGCCTTTCATCACCGTAATGGGGGTGCGGAGTTCGTGGGCAGCGACCTGAATGAAGGAGGTTTTGTTTTTGTCCAGTTTTTCCAGGGTGACATAGGCATTGTTCAGTTCTTCCACCCGCTGAGAGACCATTCTCTCCATAAGTTCGTTAAAGCGGGTTACTTCCTCGTAGAGGCGGGCGTTTTGCAGGGCAATGGCGGCTTGCATGGCAAAGGTGGAAGCGAGTACGATGTCGTCCTTGCTAAAGGCGGCTTTTGCCGGGCGAGTGAGGGAAAGCATTCCGATAACTTTATTTTTGGAGAAAAGCGGCACACCCATCCAAGAGTAGTGCAGGGGCAGCCATTCCACCTGTATCCAACCTTCCGATTCGGTTACATCGTCTATGGTGAAGGCTTCGCCGGAGGTCTCAATCTGGTCATATACGCCGCCGCGATTGATGTTGACGTGCAGGGCGTTCACCCGCTCGTCCTGTGGAAAGCCGCGATGCGCCAACACGCTTACGGTTCCGTCCATCTCTTCCATCATCAGCGAGCCGCGCTCGTAGGGCAGGACGGTTTGAAGCTGCTCCAAAATTTGCTGCGGCACTTCGTCCATTTTCAGCAGGGTGGAAAGCCCGCGGGCGGCTTTGGAGAGAGCATCGGCATCTTTGCGGCGGTGCTGTTCCAACTGGTAGAGCGAATCCAACTCTTCGGCGCGTTGACGGACTTCTTCCAGCAGGCGTTCCACCTCCCTTTGGGCGGCTTCGCGCTGGTCTACCAGTGTGACCCGCAAAAGGGCGCTGCTGAGGAGGTTGCGTACCCGCGAATAGACTTCCCAGTCGCGGGCAGACATTTCCATCCACATGAATCCGAATCGGTTTTGGGCAAGGGAAAGAGGCATGATGACGGCGGTGTAGCGCCTATCGTCCGGAATGCTGCCCTGGGGGATGAGAGTGCCAGTCGCCAGGCGGGGCTGTTCGGAGAAGAGTTCGCATTTGCCTTTTTGATATTGCAAATACAGGTGATGGTGTGAGGGGGGTGGCATGAGAATCGACTCTGGCATGTTTTGCTTTTCGTAAAACATGACGTAAAGATGCTCGATTCCCATTGCCGGGAAGTGATGCTGAACCGCCGCGCCAATCTCTTGCAGGGTCATGGCGGGAGCCATATCAAAACTGAAGGCTTGCAGAACCTGCTCCTGCTGTTCCAGTTCCAGACGTTTGTATGCCTGATGCCGCTGAGAGAGTTCTCCCACCATCATGCGGGCTTGCTGAAAGAGATTCTCCGCCTGGAGCATGGAGTCTTTGTCTGTAATGCCTGCCAGGGCTTGCTGGCGCAAGGCGGAAAGGATGTTGTGCCAATCTGCCGGGTCTTCGGTATATTTTTGCAGTTGCTGCACCCCGGTCTCAATGGCGTGCAAAAAGTCATCCAGGCGGGCTTCGCCGTGCAAGGCGCTGAGGAATTCTTCCCAAATTTTGCCAAAGGTTTCTTCCAACTCCGGGTGAGCGCCGGGGAGGTTGCAGGCTTTGGAAAGGCTGCGGATGACGGCTTCTTTTTTGTTTTCCAACCTGCCGGTGCGGGCGACATCTTCCTTGGAGACTTGTACACGGGTAAGGAACTGGGGCAGACAGCCGCAAGACCAGCGCACGACCAATTCGGTGGGCATCATGGTGAGGGTTGGTTCGCGCCGCCCCTCCAGCAGGCTGAGAAGGGTTTCCACCGATTTTCTGCCCGTCTCGTAAAAGGATTGGCGCACGGTGGTGAGGGGAACGCCCAGGGAACGTGCTTCCTTCACATCGTCAAAGCCGGTGACGGCGACATCACGCGGGATGTGGTAGCCGCGCTGCCGCAGGACTTCGATTGCCCCAAACGCCATCTTGTCGTTGGAAGCGACAACAGCGTCAAAGCGTACTTTGCGCTGGTCCATCAATTTCCGCATGGCGGCGCGTCCGCTTTCCGGGCTATAGTTGCCAGTGATGACGAGTTTTTCGTCAAAGGGAATGTCGTGGGCGCTGAGTTCCTGTTTGTAGGCAAAGAGACGTTGTTCGGCTTCCACCTGCTCGCGAGGTCCGGTGATGAAAGCCAGGCGTTTGTAGCCGTGCGTTTCGATGAGGTGCTTAATCACCGCCCGCATCCCGCTTACGCTATCCGTCAGCAGGTTGGGCATACCGCTTACATCCAACGCATTGGCAACGATGGGAATTTCGCCAAAGGCGTTGCGGAATTGGGTAATTTCGTCAGTTTTTAGCCCGTGTCCCAGGTCTGCCGCCCAAATCAGCCCGTCCAGATGGGCGGAGTGTGCCAGGTCGTATAAGCCATAGGAGGGAGCCATTTGCCCAGGGGTGGTAATGGCTACCGGCTGCCCACCCACAAAACAGACCAGGTTCAGGTTGTGGTGTTCGGCGGCTTCGGTAACGCCCGCCATAAATTCTATGCCCCACACGCGGCTGACCTGTGAGACGAATACGCCAATGTTTCTTCTTTCGGTTGAGTTGTTGGGCATGGGCAATACCTTAGGCGGGCGGAGAAGGAAAAGAGACTTCTATTATATCCTCTCCAGCAGGGCAAGGAGGACGAGGCGCAATAAAACTGCAATGCAAAAGCAGCCGGGCGGGTGTGTGGGAGTACAATACGGGCATGACAACCTATTGCGACTTTTGCAACGCCCTGCCCCCTGATGATATTCAGCGAGTGTATCACGATACACAGTACGGCTTCCCGCTGCGGGAGGATAACCTGCTCTTTGAGCGCCTGGTGTTGGAAATTAACCAAGCCGGGCTTTCGTGGCTCACTATTTTGAAGAAAGCCGAAGGATTCCGCCGCGCCTACGCCGAATTCGACCTGGAAACGGTGGCAGGTTTCGGCGAGGCAGACCGCCTGCGCCTGCTCTCGGGCCCGGGCATCATCCGCAACCGATTAAAAATCAACGCCGCCATAGAGAATGCCCGGCGCATTCGGGTTTTGCAGGGCGAGTTTGGCTCCTTCCGCGCCTGGTTGGATGCCCACGCCCCGCAGGAGAAGGATGCCTGGGTAATATTGTTCAAACGAACTTTTGTTTTTACCGGCGGGGAAATTGTGGGCGAGTTTTTAATGTCCACCGGCTACCTGCCGGGGGCGCATAGCCCGCTCTGCCCCATTTTTGAAAAGATTGAGAGCCAAAAACGACCATGATTCTGCCAACCGCCGAACCATTCTTCTTCCCCGGCTACCAGGAGACCGGTGTTTTGCTTACGCACGGATTCACCGGTTCGCCCAAAGAAATGCGCTGGATGGGTGAGTATCTAAACGGGTTGGGGTATCCCTGCCTGGGGGTGAGGCTGACTGGACACGCCACCCGCCCCGAAGATATGATTCGCTCGCACTACGAAGACTGGCTCACCTCGCTGGAGGATGGCTATCACCTTTTGAGGGGGGCTGCCCGCCGCATTGTGCTGGTGGGGCTTTCCATGGGCGGGGCGCTCTCACTGGTCAGCGCGGCGCGTTTACCCGTGCAGGGCGTTATCGTCATGGCAACTCCCTACAACCTGCCTTCAGACTGGCGTTTGGAACACACCGAACTGCTGAGTCGTTTTATGCCCTACCTGCCAAAATCCAAAGAGCCGCCCGGCACAGGCTGGTTCGATAAAGATGCCTGGCGCGAGCAGGTTTCTTACCCGCAAAACCCCCTGCGCTCTATTGGGCAGTTAAAACAACTGCTTGCCCTGCTGCGCCAAACCTTGCCGCAAGTCACCGTCCCCAGCCTGCTCATCTACTCGCAAGACGACATCTACCTGCCGATGGGCAGCCTGCCAAGCATGGAATATATTTACGCCCACCTGGGCGCGGCGAGAAAAGAAACACTCGTCCTCACCGGCTCCGGGCATGTCATTCCGCGAGACGCACAACGCCAAACCGCCTTCCAAGCCGCCGCCGCCTTTTTGCAAAGCCTGGAAGATTAACCCCCTCCTCCCACACCCTCTATGAATCCTTCCATCCTTTGGCTTGCCGCCGCCCTCTTTGTTTGGGGCATTGGCGAGGGCATGTTCTTTTACTTTCAGCCCATTTACCTGGCGCAACTGGGCGCAAACCCGGTGCAAATTGGCGCCATTTTAGGCGGGGCAGGCTTCGCCATGATGTTGGCACACATCCCCGCCGGGGCGCTGACCGATAAAATCGGCGCCCGCCCGCTCTTACGCGCCGCCTGGCTCTTTGGGCTGGTCGCCGCCTGGCTCATGGCTGCCGCCCCAACCCTGCCCCTTTTTGTGGGCGGCTTGCTCTTATACGGCTTCACCGCCTTTGTCGCCGCCCCGCTCAACGCCTATGTCACCGCCGCGCGCGGCAACTGGAGCATAGGACGCGCCCTCACCCTCGTCTCCGCCACCTTCAACCTCGGCATCTTCATCGGTCCCCTGCTGGGCGGCTACCTGGGAGATACCTACGGCTTACGCACCGTGTACCTCAGCGCCGCCGCCATTTTCGTCCTCTCCACCGTCTTCATCTTCCTTTTGGAAGCCCAACCCGTGCAAGCCCACAACCCCGCCGACCCGCCCGGCAACCTGCTTAAAAACCCTGCCTACCTGCGTTACCTCGCCTTCGGCTTCTTTGCCCTGCTTGCCATGTACCTGCCCCAGCCCTTTAGTTCCAAATACCTGCAAGAAATACGCGGTCTTACCCTGGCGCAGATTGGGCTACTCGGCAGCATTGGCGGGCTGGGCAACACCGCCCTCAACTACCTGTTGGGGCACATCCCCAACCCCCGCATCGGATTCATCCTGGGGCAAATCACAGTTGCCCTGTATGCCCTCATCCTGTGGCAATTCAGCGCCCTGCCTCTGCTGCTGCTTGCCTACTTCATCTTCGGCGGCTCACGCGCCGCCCGCACCCTATACATGGCGCAAATTCGCCCCCTGGTTCACCCCTCCCAACTGGGCTTGGCATACGGCATGGCAGAAACAACCGGCTCCCTCGTGATGGTGATAGCCCCCCTGCTGCTCGGTTTTCTCTATCAGTGGAAACCCGTCTCCATCTACCCCGTCAGCCTGGTCGCCGTTTTCCTCGGTGTTGCCCTCACCCTCGCCCTTTCCCCCTCCCCCCCCAAAGAGACCCCATGAGCCTGCAAATCATCCCTTTCACCCTCGGCATGGCACAAACCAACGCCTACCTCCTGGCAGACGAAAAAACCCACGAAGCCGCCGTCATTGACCCCGGCGCAGACGGAGAAACCATTTTGGCAGAAGCCCAAAAACGCGGCTGGCGGATTGGGCATCTCTGGTACACCCACGCCCACTTCGACCACATCGGCGGCGGCGCCGCCATTGCGGATGCCCTCAACCCCCTGCCCCTGGTCGCCATGCACACCGCCGACCATCTGCTCTGGCGCTCTGGCGGCGGAGGCAAAATGTTCGGGCTGCACATAGACCCCGGTCCAGAGCCGGTCATCCACCTTCAGCATGGTCAGCTGCTAAGGCTGGGAGAAACCGAACTGCAAGTCCGGCACACGCCGGGGCATACCCCTGGGCATGTTGTCTTTTACTGCGCCCAAGTGCAAACCTGCTTTTGCGGCGACCTGATATTCTCCCACTCCGTTGGGCGCACCGACCTGCCCGGCGGCAGTTGGGAAACCCTGGTACACAGCATTCGCAGCCAAATTTACACCCTGCCAGAAGAAACCCGCCTGCTTTCTGGGCATGGCTCTGCCACCACCGTAGCGGAGGAGAAACTGGGAAACCCCTTCGTGCAGGAATACTAAACCCTAAGCCGCCGCAAGCCGCAAGCGCCCGCCAACCTCGCCGGGCGCTTTTCGTTTAATCGAGTTTATGATATATTCAAAAATATGAATTTATTGTCAGCAAAGGTGTATCTATGAAGAATACCCCCAAAAAAGTTTTGTTTCTTTGTACCGGCAACTCCTGCCGCAGCCAAATGGCGGAGGCGATTGTGAACGCGCGTTGGAGCGAGAACTGGCAAGCCTGGAGCGCCGGAACCAAACCGGCGGGGTATGTTCACCCCAAGGCGTTGGAAGCCCTGGCAGAAATCGGGATTCAACATACGGGTCGGTCTAAACTGGCGGAGGAATTGCGCGGGATGGCGTTCGACCTGGTTGTCACAGTCTGCGATTCAGCCGCAGAGGAATGTCCCCTCTGGTTGGGAAAGGGCGAAAAGGTGCATCACAGCTTTTTCGACCCGGCAACGACCGATGATATGGCGGATTTTCGGCGCGTGCGTGAAGAAATGCTGAAAGTTTTGCCCCCCCTTTTGCAGGCGCACGAGGGAGATGCCCCATGAAGCCGGATGTCCGCGCCTGGGTTGGGGTTGGGGTGGCAGCCGCGCTGTGGCTGCTTGCTTATAACGTCATCGAGCCGTTGGCGGGTTGGCTGGCATACGGATTGCTGGCTCTGGCGCAAGGCTCGCACTTGGGTGAGTCTTTGGCGTTCTTTTTTTACGATGTGCCAAAACTCTTTCTGCTTTTGGGCGGTATGATTTTCGTCATTAGCCTGTTGCAAAGTTTTATAGACACCCAAAAAGTGCGCCGAATAGTGGAAAAGCGCGGCGAGGGACTGGGCAACCTGATGGCGGCGATGTTTGGGGCGATAACGCCTTTTTGCTCCTGCTCTTCGGTGCCACTTTTTATTGGGTTCGTGCAAGCCGGGATTCCGCTGGGGGTTACTTTTTCTTTCCTCATCACCTCCCCGCTGATGAACGAGGTCGCTTTTGTGCTGCTGATTGGTTTGTTCGGCTGGAAGATTGCCGGGCTGTATCTGCTTTCCGGGGTTACGATTGGGCTGGTGGGCGGGCTGGTTTTGGGGCGGCTGAAGTTGGAGCGTTATGTGGAAGGTTTCGTGTACGATGTGCAGGCGCGGGCGGGGGTGGAACTGCCGGAAGAGCGCCTGACCTGGGCGGAGCGAATAAACCGCGCCTGGGAGAGTACGCAGGAGATTATTGGCAAAGTGTTTTGGTTTGTGATTGTGGGCATTGGGGTTGGGGCTTTTATTCACGGGTATGTGCCGCAGGATGCGCTGACGGGCATGATGGGCAAAGATGCCTGGTGGAGCGTGCCTGTTTCTGTGCTGGTCGGGATTCCGTTGTATTCCAACGCGGCGGGAGTCGTTCCCATTATCCGCGCCTTGCTGGAGAAGGGTGCCTCGCTGGGGACGGCGTTGGCGTTTATGATGTCGGTGGTGGGTTTAAGCCTGCCGGAGGTCATCATCCTGCGCCGGGTGCTAAAGCCGCAGTTGATAGCCGCCTTTATCGCCGTTGTGGCTTTTGGCATCGTCTTCACCGGTTATCTTTTTAACCTGGTGATGTAGATTTTTCCCTTCTGGGTTTAAGGAGATGTTATGCTGACGATTAAAATTCTCGGTTCTGGCTGCGCCAACTGCAAAAAACTGGAGGCGCTGGTTCGGCAGGTTGTGGAGAGGGAGAATATCCCGGCAGAGATTGTAAAAGTGACCGAATACCCCGCCATCATGGCGTATGGAATTTTATCCACGCCGGGGCTGGTGATTGATGAGAAGGTTCTCTCTGCCGGGCGCATCCCCTCGCCGGTGCAGATTTTGCAATGGCTAAACGAATCCCTGGGTAAGCCGGGGATGGTGAAGTTGGGGTGAATAGGACCGAGCCAACAAAAAAACAGCCATATCGGGAATAAAATGGCTGTTTTTCTGTTGATTCAATGCTTTCGTCAATCCAGTTCCAAATCAAACAGTAAAT
>DYNS01000113.1 GCA_020720965.1 Anaerolinea sp.
TATCGGCGCAAGTTTGCCAATCCCTACGTTGCCGCCGAGCGCGGCTACGTGGACGATGTGATTGAACCCCGCGATACCCGCGCCCGACTGATTAACGGCTTGGAGATGCTGCAAAATAAACGCGACTCGAACCCGGCAAAAAAACACGGAAATATTCCGTTGTGAGAGCAGGAAGGAAAACCATGTTCAACAAAGTCTTAATCGCCAATCGCGGAGAAATTGCGGTGCGAATTTTGCGCGCCTGCCGGGAAGTGGGCTTGGAGACGGTGGCGGTCTTCTCCGAAGCCGACCGGCAAGCCTTGCATGTGCGCCTGGCAGACGAAGCCTACCTGCTGGGACCCGCCCCCTCCCGCGAGTCTTATCTGCGTGCCGATAAAATTTTGGAAATTGCCCAACAATGCAAGGCGGATGCCATTCACCCCGGCTATGGGTTTTTGGCAGAGCGGGAAGATTTTGCCCAAGCCTGCCTGGATGCCGGAATCGTCTTTATTGGACCCAAACCCTCCTCCATTGCCGCCATGGGCGACAAAATGACCGCCCGCGATACCGTCCGCAAGGCGGGTGTGCCGGTTGTGCCGGGGACGGAGGACGTGGGGGATTTATCTGACGCGGATTTACTGGCAATTGCCCCCAAAATTGGCTTCCCCCTGCTGATTAAAGCAACCGCTGGCGGCGGCGGCAAGGGCATGAGAGAAGTTCGCAGCCTGGAAGAAATGCCCGGGCTTTTGCAATCTGCCCGGCGCGAGGCAGAATCCGCTTTTGGGGATGGAAATGTTTATTTGGAAAAACTGGTGGAAGGGGCGCGGCATATCGAGATTCAGATTTTGGCAGATGCTCACGGAAATGTGATTCACCTCAACGAAAGGGAATGTTCCATTCAGCGCCGCCACCAAAAACTGGTGGAAGAAGCGCCCTCCCCGTTTTTAGACGAGGAACTGCGCCAAAAAATGGGCGAGGTCGCCGTCAAAGCCGCCAAAGCGGTGGATTACCTGAACGCCGGAACCATCGAATTTTTGGTGGATAAAGACCGCAACTTCTACTTTTTAGAGATGAACACCCGCCTGCAAGTGGAACATCCCATTACCGAGATGGTGACGGGGATAGACATTGTGAAGGAGCAGTTGCGTATTGCGCGTGGCAGACCCCTGCAATACAAGCAGGAGGATGTGAAGATAAACGGCGCGGCGATGGAATGCCGCATTAATGCCGAAGACCCCTACAACGGCTTTATGCCCTCCACCGGTAAGATTAATCACAGCCTGCTGCCCACGGGTCCCGGCGTGCGGGTGGATACGGGCGTGTACCCCGGCTTTGAGATTACGCCCTACTACGACCCGATGATTTCTAAACTGATTGTGTGGGGCGAAACCCGCGCCCAGGCAATTTTGCGAATGCGCCGCGCCCTGGAAGAGTATCGCATTGTGGGCGTGCGGACGAATATCCCTTTCCACCAAACGCTGATGGATAGTCACCGTTTTATGGGCGGGCAATATGACACCCGCTTTGTGGAGGAGCGTTTTTCCATTCAAGAAGAAAACAACCCTCAACAACAAGAAATTGCCGCCGTCTTTGCCACCCTGGTCGCACCCATCCAAACCGCCCGCGCCGCTCAGTTTGTGCAACGCAACGAGCGCGATACCTCCAACTGGAAGTGGGTGGGACGCTGGGAAAGAATGCACAGATAGTGACAGTGGACAGTTTCAGTGGATGGCGATAGTGAGCAGCGGCTCATTGACTATCCGACTACTCAACCAACGACTACCGGACGAACCATGAAATACATTACCTCAATTGCAGATAAAGAATTTAGCGTGGAAGTGCTGGACGAAAAGCATGTGCGCGTCAACGGGCAAACCCTGGCAGTAGATTTTATGGAAATCAATGGGCAGCCGGTGTACTCCCTGCTCATAGACGGCAAATCCTACGAAGCCTACGTCTACCCGGACGAAAACGACTGGCAGGTGCTTCTGCACGGAAGCCTGTATCAGGCACGGGTGGAAGACGAGCGCGAGAAGCGTCTGCGCGGCAATACCGAAGCCGCCTCTGGCGGCGGGGAATTCCACCTCAAAGCGCCCATGCCCGGTCTCATCGTCTCCATCCCGGTTGCGGAGGGGCAAACCGTTCAGAAAGGCGAAGTCTTGCTTATTTTGGAATCGATGAAAATGCAAAACGAGCTCAAAGCCCCCAAAGACGGAGTCGTACAAAGAATCCGTGTGCAGCCAGGGCAAACGGTGGAAGGAAAAGCGACCCTTTTGTGTGTCGCCTGAACCATGAACCCCAACCCTCAAGAAATCGAAGCCAAATTCGCCGTCCGAAACCTGAAGCGGGTGGAAGAACGCCTGCAAAGCCTGGGCGCAGCCTGCCTCGTGCCGCGTCAATTAGAAACCAGCCTGCGCTACGACACCCCCCAAGGCAGCCTCACCAGAAGCGGGCAGGTGCTGCGCCTGCGCCGCTTCGACGACATCCGCCTGACCTACAAAGGCGCAGGAACCCGCAAAGATAACGTCCTGGAACGTACCGAAATCGAAACCAGCCTCGGCAGCCTGGAAGCCGCCCAAAGCATCCTGGAACATCTGGGCTACACCCTGCGCTTCACCTACGAAAAATACCGCGCCATCTGGCAATGGGGAGAAGCCCACATCATGCTAGATGAAATGCCCTTCGGATACTTCATCGAAATCGAAGCCCCCAGTGCCGAGGAAGTGCGGCTCTGCGCCCGCCAATTGGGGCTAAACCCCTACGCCGCCCTCCCCGCCAGTTACCAATCCCTGTTTGCACGCATCAAAACCTGGCACAGACTGCCCTTCGAGGACATCACCTTTGCCAATTTCGAGAACCTCACCGTCAGCCCCACCGACTACCAGGCAGAATTCGCCGAGGACGACAATCCGTAGGCGACCAGCCTCCAACACCTCCCCAACTTCTGCAAACATTTTCCACAAAAAAGAAGTATCCTGATGCAAACAAAAGGAGAAACCATGAAAAAGAAAACCATCGTCCTTGCCTTTGCCCTGCTCATCAGCATCTTCTCACTCTCTGGCTGCAACCAAGCCGCCGCCCAACCCACCCCCGATTCGCAAGCCACCGTCAGCGCCGCCGTAGCCGCCACCCAGGCAGTCCCCAACACCCAGGCAACCATAGACGCCTCCGTCCAAGCCACCCTGCAAGCCCAGCAGGATATGCAAACCGCCATAGACCAGGCAGTCCAAGCCACCCTCGCCGCCCAGCCCACCCCGGAATATTCCAACCTGAGCGAAGAAGAACTCGCCGCGCTGATAGACGAAGCCGTTACCCAAGCCATCGCCGCCTCCGAGCAAGCCGCCACCGCCACCACATCCACCGCCAGTGACGGAACCGTCACCACCGAAGAAGTGACCTACACCTACACCTACGTCTACGACACCGCCTACGCAGTCGCCTACGCCGAAGAACTCATCGCCGCCTACTACGAATACTACGGCGAATACGCCGAAACCGCCCTCACCGAACTGCAACAGATAGAAGACGACCTCAACGCCATCTCCGATAGCATGGAAGAAATCACCGTCATCCTGGAGCAAGGCGCCGAAGCCGCCACCGCCGCCGTAGAACAGCTCAATGCCGCCGCCGCCCAGGCGCAAGCCCAGGTTGCCCAAGCCCAGGAAAAAACCCAGGGCTGGCAACAAGAAGTACAAGCCAGCCTGCAAGCGCGGGAGGAAAGCATCCTTAACATGGCGCCCACCGACATCGCCACCGACCGCGCCGGAGCCATTAACCAGGCACACGACTTTTTGGAAAGCTTCAAAACCGCCATGGGAGACGGAAAATTCTCCCCCCAGGAACTGCAAAACATTGGGCAGCTCAGCGCCAACCTGCGTGCCAGTTTTGAAGGCATGGGCATAAGCGGCGGCGAATTTGGCAACATCAGCGGCATGGCAGAAAACCTCACCCGCCAGGCAGCCCGGGGCGATTGGGGCAGAGCAAAAACCAGCATGGGCGAATTTGAGCGCAACCTGCCAGAGCGCGGCGGTCGCCCCTCCCGCCCCTAAACCAGCCGCAGACCATCCCAGGCAAGCGGCAGCGAGGACCCCCCCTCGCCCAGCAAAGCCGATAAACGCAAGTCAAACGCTTGTACCGAGCCGGAGGTGTAGTAACGCACCCCGGCTTTTTTCTCGCCCCCCGCCAAAAGCCCCCGCTCCATCAACACCCGCCGTACCTGACGCGCCACCGCCGGAGCAGGGTCTATCACCCGCAGCCCCTCGCCGCCAATCTCCCGAATAAGGGGAATGACAAAAGGATAATGCGTACAGCCCATCACCACCGTATCCGCCCCCTGCGCCAACATCGGCGCAAGGGCAGAGTGCAGAATACGGCGCGTTTCCGCCCCTTGCAAATCACCGGCTTCGATTTGCGCCACCAAACCGGGGCAGGTATCTTGCAGCACCTGCACCCCCCCGGCAAAACGCTCCAGCACCGATGCATACAATGCCCCCTGAAAAGTCGCCGGGGTTGCCAACACCCCCACCACCCCGCTCTCCGTCTGCTCGGCGGCGGGCTTAAGGGCGGGTTCCATGCCCACAAACGGAACCCCGGCAAAAGTCTGGCGTAAAAAATGCAAAGCCGCCGCCGAAGCCGTGTTGCAGGCGACCACAATCAGTTTGGCATCCTGCTCCAGCAAAAAGCGGGTAATCGCCTCCGAAAAAGCCTGAATCTCCGCCATGGGACGCGCCCCATACGGCACATGCCCCTGGTCTGCCACATAGACCAGGCTCTCGGCGGGCAGCAACGCCCTCAGCGCCCTCAGCACCGAAAGCCCGCCCACCCCGGAATCAAAAATGCCAATGGGCGCGGCGCTCATTGCCCCGCAGCCGCCTGCACAAAAAATTGAAACAAACGCCGGGCAGAAGCCTGGTCGGTCAGCCATTCCGGGTGCCACTGCACGGCAAACCCAAAGGCGTGTTGGGGCAGTTCCACCGCTTCCACCAAGCCATCCGGCGCAAAGGCGACTGCCTTTAGCCCCGGCGCAAGGTCTCTAATCCCCTGATGATGCAGGCTGTTGACCTGCAAAATTGGCTCGGCGAAAATTTTGGCAACGCGGCTGTCTTCTTCCACCCGCACCGGATGCGCCAGGTGATTACGAGGCAGGTCCGGGTAACAATCGTGCCGAATTTCGGTCTGCACCTGTTCTGGGATGTGGGTGTGCAAAGTACCGCCCAGGGCAACATTCAGCACCTGCAAGCCCCGGCAAACGCCCAAAAAAGGCTTATCCGTCTCCAGCAGGCGCTTTGCCAGGGCAAGTTCCAGCGAGTCGCGGCTGGCATCCACTCCGTTGACCTTGGGGTGAGTCCCGGCATCGTAGAGGAGCGGGTCAATATCCCCGCCGCCGGTCAGCAAAACGCCATCCAGTCGGTCATACAGCGCCTCCCACCCCGGCGCCTCGGCGAGGGCATTGGGGAGCAGCACGGGGGTTCCGCCCGCCGCCAGCACGGCGCGGATGTAATGTTCGGCAACAGCGGCAATGGGGTTTCCGGCAGCGTTTTGGGTCGTGTAGGTTGTAATTCCAATCACAGGCATGGCATCCTCCAGAGAAAAAGGAAAAGGGCGCATTTCTGCGCCCTTCTTCATCGACACAACACTCCTTCTACAAAAAAAGGAGAGCGGCAGCGGGTTGTTTAGTTGAATTTTTGTTTAAGACGGGTCTTTTTGCCGGTAAGCCCACGCATAAAGTACAGTTGGGCGCGGCGCACCTGCGAATGACGTTCCACCACGACCTTATCCACACGCGGAGAGCGGAGAAGGAAGGTACGCTCTACGCCAATGCCATTGGAGGCAACGCGGCGCACCGTAAAGTTGGCATCTTGCCCACCTTTGCGAAGGCGGATGATGGTTCCCTTAAACTCCTGAATACGTTCCCGTTCCCCTTCTTTAATGCGGACGTGAACCGAAACCACATCGCCAGCGCTTAAGACGGGAATTTTGGGGTTGACCGGGGCTTCAACAGATTTGATAATCGAGTCGCTCATTGCTTTATTTCCTTACCGAGTTGGAATCCTGCTTCACAGCAGGGATAATTAACGCAAGGAAGGATTATATCATAAATCACCCTGCGGGCAAGAAGAGCGCGAAAACAAATTATAATGCCGCCCATGCTCACACCCGCCCGTCAAATTGCCCGCGCCGCCGGTACCGTTATGGCGGCGATTGTATTCAGCCAGGTTATGGGGCTGGCACGCGGAATTTTGGTTGCCCAAAGCTACCCCGCCGCCCTGCTCGATTCATTCTACGCCGCCAACCGCGTCAGCGAGACTCTCTTCACCTTGCTGGCAGCGGGGGCGCTCGGCTCGGCGTTTTTGCCCACGTTTAAGGGGATGCTGGTGCGCGAAGAAAAAGCCGCCGCCTGGAAGTTAGCCTCCGCCCTGGCAAACCTCGTCACCCTTAGCCTTAGCCTGCTCGCCGTTATAGCGGCATGGTTCGCCCCGCAAATTGTGCGTTACCTGCTAGCCCCTGGGCTATACGAAAATTACATCCTCTACCATCTGACAATTGACCTGCTGCGGATTCAATTGGCATCGGCGGTGCTGTTTGGCTTGGGAGGGCTGGTTGTTGGCATCCTCAACGCGCATCAGGTCTTTTTTATTCCCCAAATTACAGCGGGGATGTATCAGTTGGGGCAAATTTTTGGGGTGCTGGTCTTGCATCGCTGGCTGGGTATTTACGGGTTGGCTTGGGGGGTTGTGCTGGGAGCGGCGCTTTACCTCCTTGTGCAAATTCCGGTTTTGCAAAAACAGAAGGGAGTTTACACCCTTACCCTGGGGCTAAAGGATGCGGCTACCCGCAAAGTAATCGCTCTGATGGGTCCCCGCGTGTTGGGGGCGGGGGTTGTACAACTCAATTTTTGGGTGAATGCCGCCCTTGCCTCGCAAATGCCATCGGGGAGCCTTACTGGGCTTTCTTACGGCTTTGCGCTAATGCTGATGGCGCAAGCCGCCATTGCCCAATCGGTTGCCATTGCCGCCATGCCTACCTTCTCGGCGCAGTTTGCGCTGGGGCAGGCAAAAGAGATGCGCCTGGCGCTGGCGGCTGCCCTGAGGGGGGTTCTGCTCTTCTCGCTGCCTGCCAGCCTGGGGCTGATGTTACTGGCAAAGCCGCTGGTTGCCCTGCTGTACGAGCGCGGCGAATTTGGCAGTGCCTCCACCGAGGCGGTTGCCTGGGCGCTGCTGTGGTATGCCGCCGGGATGGTAGGTCACTCTCTGCTGGAGGTTCTCACCCGCGCCTATTACGCCCGGCAAGATACTCAGACCCCGGTTGTGGTGGGGGCGGCTGCAATGAGCCTGAATGTGCTGCTGAGTTTTCTCTTTTCGGGGGTGTTTTCCCACCTGGGTTGGATGCCGCATGGCGGTTTGGCATTGGCAAATTCGGCAGCAACCGGGTTGGAGGCGGCAGTTTTGCTCTGGCTCTTACGCGGGCGGCTGGGCGGGCTGGAAGGGCGCAGCCTGCTGAAAGGCGGGGCGCAGATGGGCGCGGCGGCGCTGGGGATGGCAATTGGCTTATTGGGGTGGAATCAGGTTTCGGCGGGGTGGGGGACGTGGATTCAAGCCCTGGGCGGGGTGGCGCTGGGGGCGGGAATCTATGCCGGGTTGGGGATTCTCTTCCACATCCCGGAGGTGGATGCGGTTGTGGGGGTGCTTCGGAGGCGGGTTCAGGGCAGGTAGGGCGGCAGTTCCAGCACACGCCAGCCGGTTTCTTGCTCTTGCAGGGTGAAGGTGAAACTGGCGCTGGTTTCTCCCTCCAGGGTGCGGTGATAGAGGGTTCCATCTGGGTTGTTGAATTCCACCAAAAAGAGCAGGTTGCCTTGTTCGTCTGCGCCGGTGTGAAAGAGGCTGCGGGGTTGCAGGCAGATGTTTTGGTCGCAGGCGTTTTGAAGCCAGGCGGGCAGGTCTTTGGAGGTGAAGTCGGGGTCTTGGAGTTGGAATTTGGTCAGTTTGCCGCCATATTGTTGAGCGGCGGTTGAGTAGTCCTGGCTGGGGAGGGCTTGCAGGTAGGCGGTGAGGGCTTGCAAGGCGGGGTCGTGCGGCGAATTGGGGAGGGAGGTGTAGTAGTAAATATCAAATTGTTGGTTGGCAAACTGAAGAATGTTTTCTTTTTCGTAGGTCATGGGGGTCTGAGCACCCGCGCCGAAGAATTGGATGCTTTGATGGTCGAAGGCGGCGTAGGTGGTGGCGAGTTGGATGAGGCGTTCCAACTGGCTTTCCAGCAGTCGTCCTTGCACGGCGGGGGCGGCACAGCCGGTGACGATGTAACTGCCATTGGCGTATATCTTAAGGCTTTGGCAGGCTTGGGCAGAGGTGGGTTGCAGGCTGATAAGCAGCGGGGCGGAGGGTTTCGGCTCTTCCAGGCGCAGAATCTCGCCGGTTTGGTCGCTGTGGTAGGTGTAGGTGGCGCTCCGGGCGAGGAGGGTGATGCGGTATCCGGGGGTGAGTTGCTGGGCGCAGAGTTCTTCGGGGGAGGCAAGCGCCAGGCAGGAGTCGGACCAGGTGACAGATTCCAGGCTTTGGAGTTGGATTTCGGCTTCTTCTATGCCTAAAAACTGACTCAGCGCCTGCCGGGTGGAGAGGAATGCGGGGGGGGGCGGGGTGGCGGTGGGAATTGGCGAGGCGGTAAGGGACAGGGTGGGAGTGGGGGGAAG
>DYNS01000114.1 GCA_020720965.1 Anaerolinea sp.
CCCCCCCGCTCCCAGCCTCACCCCTCTGCCCAGCCCAACCGCCTCCCCTGCGCCCGCCGCCCGCCTTTTCGAGGCGGAAGCCGCCCTGCAAAATGGCGACTACGCCCAAGCGCGGGAGGAATATCGCTTCGCCCTCAACGCCAGCGCCGAAGAAGAAGTGCGCCAGGAGGCGCTGTGGGGTTTGGGACGGGTGGAATTTGCCGAAGCCAATTACGCCTCCGCTCTGGAGCCGCTCCGCAGCCTGAGCAAGACCTCGCCCGCCACCCTGCAAAGCACCCGCGCCTGGTTCCTGCTGGCAGAGACCTACTTCGCCCTGCAACGCTACCCGGAAGCGGCAGATGCCTACCTGCAATACCTCAACGCCCGCCCAGACATTTTGGATGCCTACATTCACGAGCGGCGCGGGGATGCCTTCACCCAATCACGTGACTACTCCAACGCTCTCAACGCCTACCAATCCGCCCTCAACGCGGAGGGACAAACCCACCCCCTCGGCATTCGCATCAAAATCGGCAACACCTACCTCGGCGCGGGTCAGCCGGAGCAAGCCCTGGAAATCTATGCCCAGTTGGACGTGGAAGCCTCGGACGATTACACCCGCGCCGCCCTGGATTATCTCAGCGGCAAAGCCCTGCTCGCCCTCAACCGCCCCGAAGACGGTTACGGACGCTGGCGGCACGCCGTGGATTACTACCCCCTGGCATACGATTCTTACGCCGCCCTGTTGGGGCTGGTAGATGCCGGGCAAACGGTGGACGAGTTCAACCGGGGATTGGTGGATTACTTCGCAGGGCAGCACGCGGTAGCAGTCGCCGCCTTCGACCGCTACCTCAGCCAGAATCCCTCCCACGATGGAACCGCCCTGCATTACAAAGCCCTCAGCCTGAGAGAAATGGGCGAATACGAAGCCAGCCTTGCCCTGTGGAATGAATTGATTGAAAACTACCCCGGCAGCCGCTTTTGGGAAGCCGCCTGGGACGAGCGTTCCTACACGCAGTGGGTCTACCTGGGCGAATACATCCCCGCCGCCGAAAGTTTACAACAATTCGTCCGGGATTACTCCGGCTCACCCCTCGCCGCCACCTACCTCATGCAAGCCGCCCGGCTTTACGAGCGTGCCGGAGAACTGGAACCAGCCGCCAGCCTGTGGGAAACCCTGCCCAACCAATACCCCACCGATGGACAGACCGCCGAAGCCCTCTTCCAAGCCGGAATTACCCGTTACCGACTGGGCGACTACCCCAAAGCCAGCCAAAACTTTCAGAACGCCCTGCCCCTCGCCGCCGACTCGCAGGCACGCGCCCGCACCCTGCTCTGGGTGGGCAAAACCTACGCCGCCGCCGGAGATTCCGCCAGCGCCCACTCTGCCTGGCAGCAAGCCCAAGCCATAGATGCCACCGAATACTACAGCATCCGCGCCCGCGACCTGCTGGAAAATCGCGCCCCCTTCGCCGCGCCGCCCTCCTGGAACCTGGCAATAGACCTGCCCGCCGAGCGCCGCGCCGCCGCCGCCTGGTTGCGCGTTCAGTTTGACCTACCCCCCGAAACCGACCTGGAAAGCCCCGGCGCACTGGCAGAAGACCCGGCATTCAAACGCGGCATGGAATGGTGGCAAATGGGCTTTTACAACGAAGCCCGCGCCGAATTTGAAACCCTGCGCGAAGCAACCTCCGGCAGCGCCGCCGACTCCTTCCGTCTGGGGAACGCCCTGCTGGACGCAGGCGCCTATCGCACCGCCATTTTTGCCCTGCGTCAGGCGCTGACCCTGGCAGGCATGGACGAGCACACCGAAAGTCTCAACGCCCCGGCTTACTTCAAACATGCCCGCTACGGTTTTTATTACCAGGACTTAATCTTCCCCGCCGCGCAGGAAAACGAATTGGACCCGGTCTTCGTCACCAGCCTCATCCGGCAGGAAAGCCTGTTTGAGGGGTTTGTGCGCTCCAGCGCCGGGGCAAGGGGGTTAATGCAAATCATCCCCGCAACCGGGGAATCGCTTGCGGAGCAAACCGGCTACTTCCCCAACTACACCCCGGAACTGCTCTATAGTCCCTACGTCAGCATCCGTTTGGGAACCTATTACCTGCGTGCCAATCTGCGCGGATTAGACAATGACCCCTATGCCGCCCTCGCCGCCTACAATGCCGGTCCCGGCAACGCCGCCATCTGGCAAAGCCTGGCAGGGCAAGATGCCGACCTGCTGCTGGAAGTGATTCGCTACGCCGAAACCCGCAACTACATCCGCCACATTTACGAGACTTACACCATTTACCGGGGCATTTATAGCCCCATGCAGTGACCTGGCATCAAAAAACGGCTCCGGGGAGCCGTTTTTTGTTGCCTATTCCAAATATGCCAGCAAACGCTGATGCACTTCGTCCTTGTCCATCTCCAAAATGGAGATGAGTTTGTCTTTGCCCGAAAGCCCGGCGACAATTTCAATCTTTGCCGGAACTGTGCCAAGCACCTCCGCCATAAATTGCATCAACGCCAGGTTGGTCTCTTCATCGGAGCCGGTGGAAGTAAGCCGAACCTTCACCGCGCCGTCCGGCTGGATTTCCGTCAACTCATTGCGGCTGGAACGGGGGGTTACACGCACCGCAAGGGCTGAACCGCGTTTTCCATCATGTAATTTGAACTTTCGCTCGCCCATCATCACCTCATCATCAAGAGCAGATTGACTAAAAATCCTGAAATTAATTGTACCAGAATTATAAAAACCAACGGGGTAAAATCTATCATCCCCACTAGCGGCACAACCCGGCGCAGGGGGGCAAGCAGGGGTTCCACCAGGCGGTCCAGCGCAGAACGCACCGGATGATACGGGGGAAGGAAGTAGGAGAGCAGGCTGTCTATGATGACAACCCACACCAGAACCTCGGAAAAGACGTTAATGGCTTGGGCGAGAACAGTGAACATGGAAAACTCCTGAGAAGGGAAAGGATTTCGGCGGAGGGTTTACCGCCGGGGAGGTCTTGCACCCAAAATGGCAGTCCCCACCCGGACGAGGGTTGCGCCCTCTTCCACTGCAGCCTGAAAATCGGCGCTGGTTCCCATCGAAAGTTCCTCCCACGCCTGAGCGGGGAAGCGTTGCGAGAGGGCATCGCGCAGTTGGCGCAGGCGGATGAAGTAAGGGCGGGCTTGTTCCGGGTCGGCATCCAGAGGCGGCATGGTCATCAGTCCGCGCACTTGCAGGTGAGGCAGGGCAATAATTTCCTGCACCTGGGCAAAAAAGGCTTGGCGTTCTTCCTCGGTGTGGGCGGGGAAGCCGTATTTGCTCGCCTCCCCGCTGACATTGCATTCCAGCAGGACGGGGAGGGGCTGCCCGGCTTGTTGGGCGTAGCGTTGCAGCCTTTGGGCAAGTTTGAGGCTATCCAGCGAGTGAACGAGATGAAAGGCGGGGGTAACGAGGTCGGCTTTGCGGCTTTGGATGTGCCCTATCATGTGCCAGCGCAGGTCGGGGTAGGAGGCAAGCGCCTGCATTTTGGAGGCGGCTTCTTCCGGGTAGTTTTCGCCAAAGTCGCGGATTCCGGCTTGCAGGGCGGCTTGCAAAACCGGGAGGGGATGCAGCTTGGTAACGGTAAGCAGTTTCACATCTGCGGGGTTACGCCCGGCGCGGAGGGCGGCTTGGGTGAGGGAATCTTGCACGGCGCGGTAGCGGGTTGCGATGGTGTGGGTCAGTTCTTCATCCATAGCCTTTTCCTGTTATGCCAGAGCTATCAGCGCCCCAAAACGCCCGGTTTTGCCGTGTTGAGCGCGGTGCGAGTACCAGTCCTGAGGGTGGCAGGCGGTGCAGAGGGCGGAGGTGTGAATGTGTGTGACCCCGGCACGGCGCAGGAGGGTTTCGTTTGCCATCCACAGGTCTAAGTGGGGTTTGGCTCCGTATTCGCGGCGCAGGAGGGCTTGGGAGTCTTTGCCAAACACGCAATGAACTCGGGCGGCGACTTCTTCGCCGACTTCGTAGTGGTCGGGTCCGATGGCGGGTCCGATGACGGCGTACAGGTCGGCGGGGTTGCTGCCGTAGGCGGCTTGCATGGCGCGGACGGTTGCCCCGGCAACGTCTTTGAGGGTTCCCTGCCAACCGGCGTGGGCAATGCCAACGGCTTGTTTTTGGGGGTCGTAAAAAAGGAGGGGGGTGCAGTCGGCAAAGCGCATGAAGAGGGTGACTTTGGGGTTGGCGGTGATGATGGAATCGGCTTTGAGTTCTGGCGGGTTATTAAAGTGGGGGTGCGGGGCGTTGCAGAGGACGACATCTGCGCTGTGAACCTGCCAGACATCGTACATGCTATCCGGTTCGCGCCCCAGGGCGCGGAAGGCGAGGTGACGGTTACGGCGGACTCTGGCAGGGTCGTCTCCGACTGTGCCGCCGGTGTTGAGGCTTTGCCAGGGGGCGGGGCTTTCTCCGCCCTGACGAGTGAAGATGGCGTGGGTTGTGCCGGGGGGCAGGAAGTCTTCAAAGGCGAGGTAGCGCACGCCGAGGTGGGTGTGAAAGGGCATGGCTAGGCGGGCTTTCCTTGTTTGGCAAAACGGTATTCCAGCATATCGCGGGTTTCGCGCATCGATTCTTCCATGTAGGGCAAGCCGAACCAGGCAGTGCCGAACCCGAAGAGAAAACCGGTGAGGGTTCGCAGGAGGGGGGTGCTTTCGCGGTAGGGCAACAGGTCGGAGAGGAAGGGGATGCCGAGTTGGCTGATGAGTTGGGAGAAGCCGTCCAGCCCCAGGGGGGCGATGGCTATCAGCAGCCAGAGCGCCCAATGGAGGGGGGGCAGCCGCCTGCCGGTGAGGGCGTAGAGAATGCCGAAGACGAGGATGGCGAGGTAGATGGCGACATCCCGCTGACAGAGGGCGACTTTGTAGCCGACTTCTTCGCTGCCTTTGTAATTGCGGGCGGTGAGCAGGTCGGCTTCGTCTTGCCCGGTGGCTTCGCCGTAGGTGACGGCACCGGGGACCCCGGCGGCGGCGCGAGGGTAGTAGGCTTGGGGACCGAAGAGAAAAAAGGAGCGGAAGGCGAGTTCGTGGCAGAGGGGGCTATAGGCGGTGTAGATGATGTTGGCGGGGGTTTTTGCGCCGTTTTTCATCAACACCGGGGCGAGAAAGGGCAACCCAACGTAGATGGCGAAGAGGAGCAAGACGAGCGCCAGCCAGTGCCGGGCAACCCAAAGCGAGAAACTATCGGCGGCGTTGAGGGGGCGGGGCGGGGCGGGTTCCTGGCTAAGGCGGTCTATCTGCCCCCGCGAGTCACGGGCGGCGGAGAGGGTCATCATCAGTTCGGTGCGAGAGAAGGGGGCGCGCAAACGGTAGGGACCGACTTCAATGACCGGAATCTGCTGCCCAAACTGGCGCAGGAGTTTTTCATCGCCACTGATGTCCACTTCCACCAGGCGGTGAGGTGTATCCGCCTGCAAGGAACGCAGGTCGGAACGGGCTTGTTCGCAGAGGTGACATTCCGGGCGGTGGTAGAGGGTAACGTTGAGCATGGGGTTAGATGCCGAAGTCGAACCAGACTCCGTAACGGGAGAGCAGGTTGAATACGCCAAACATGAGCATTACGCCAACTACGACCATAATAGCGCCCATGCCGATTTCCACGTAGCGCATCAGTTTGCCGTATTTTCGCAGGGTGGTTGTCACCCAGCCAATGCCAAGCGCCGCCACCAAGAAGGGAATTGCCAACCCGGCGGAATATGCCGAAAGAAGGATGAATCCCTGCGAAACGGAGCCGCCGTTGATGGCGAGGGTGAGAATCGCCCCTAAAACGGGACCGACACAAGGCGACCAACCTGCCGAGAAGAAAACGCCCATGAGAGCAGAGGAAAGATAGCCGAGTTTTTGGTCTGGCAGTTCCTGTACGCGGGTGTCGTATTCCAAAAAGGGGATGCGAAAAACGCCTATCATGTGCAAGCCAAAGACGACAATCACCAGCCCGCCCAGACGCGCCAGCCAAATCCGCAAGTCGTACAGCAAGCCGCCCAAAGCGGAGGCGGCGACCCCCAGCAGAACAAAGACGATGCTGAACCCCAGCACGAAGGCGACCCCGTGCGTGAAGGTGATGAAACGATTTTTAGCGTTTGCCTCGCCGCCTGCCGCCCGCCCGCCCAAATAACCGATATACGCCGGGACAAGGGCAAAAACGCAGGGCGAAAGAAAAGAAGCAATGCCCGCCACAAAAGCCAAACCGACACTGATGTTAATTTCCATCCGAAAATTCCTTTACCTTTATTAGAATGTGCGTTCTTTTACATCCACCTGAGTCCCGCCGGGCATCCCAACGGTGATGTCGCCCGGCTCCAGGGGTACTTCCGGGGTCGTCCAGCGGAAAATCCACTGCGCGTCTTCTGGCGAGACGTTGAGACAGCCATGCGAGCGGGCTGTGCCGTAGTTATTGTGCCAAAAAGTGGAATGAACCGCCACCCCGGAACCGGAGAAGAAGGTGCTCCAGGCAACGCCGGGAGTATCCCACCCGCCGCCGACCGTGCCGCCTGCCATGTGAATGGAGATGGTCTTGCGCCAGGTGCGGTGTCCATCCCCCAAGGGGGTGGACCAGGTATCGGTGGGGTTGCCGTTTGCATCAATCTTCTGCCCGCTGGACATGCGACAGAAATAGACTTCGGTGGCGCCCTCGTAACAGGAAAGGGTTTGGGAGGTGAGGCTGGCAACAATCCGCTTTTGGGCGGGGTCCACTTCCGGGTGAATGGGGGCGACATCTGCCGGGGTGAGGGGGCGGAACGCTGCGCCCTCTGCCCAGAGAATATCGCCGTAACTGCCATAACGCTCGTTAACGCGGTACACAATGCCGCCGGTGACTTCGCTGGTCTTAATCGCATCCACCCACATAATTTGGCTGTAATACAGGCGGGTGGGCAAACCCACATCACGGGCATTCTTAAGCCAGGGCGAGGCGGGTTCGGCGTTTTCGGTGACAAAATCCACATACGGCACAGTCACTTCCGCCCAAAAACCCTGCCCGTTGGGCAGTTCTGTCAGGGGTTGGTTGGGCAGGTTGCGGACGGGTTGAACGTAAGGGGCGTAGAGATAGCCGTCCGGCGTTTCCACCCAGCGTTGGTTAATCACCTGAGTATCAATGGTTTGGGCAACCACTTCCCGCAGCCAGGGGACGACCGCATCCGGGTAGAGCCTGCCAGTGGCGGGGTAATCCACACGCGGGGCGGAGATTAAATCCAGCGTGGCAGTTAAGCGTCCCAGCCTTTCCCCGGCGGGGAATTCTGGCAGGGGTAAAACCCGGCTAAAGGGGCGCAGGGCTGCCATTCCGGCGGCGCCGCCAACCAATTTCAGAAAATCTCTTCGAGAAATGGTCATATTTTCCTCACGGTAAAAGGGGTGAACGGTTGCAAAGGATACCCGTAAAGCATTCTTCCGTCAATTCGAGAGGGGAGAGTTTACAGGGCTGGATGCTTATTCCGTTAAATAGGTGTGCAGCCGCCTCAAACAATCCGCGCTGACCTTGTGCCCTACCTCCGCTTCGCAAAATTGTACCTGCCCGCCGCATTGCTCCAGCGTTTGCACCGAGCGGCGGGCAAAGTCCATGCTCACCATCTGGTCTTGGGTTCCGTGCGCCCAAAAGAGTCGCTTGCCCGCCAAAGGCGCGGAGGGGATGAAAGCCTCGGCTTGTAAGGGCGCAAAACCTGCCAGCACGCCCACCCGCTCCAGTCGTTCCGGGCGAGTCAGCGCCATCGTCACCGCAAGCGCCCCGCCCTGGCTAAAGCCGATGACGTGAACCCGGGCTGTATCCATCCCGTTGGCGATGCCCCAACGCTCCAGCAAATCCATGAGGGCGGCGGCGGAGGGCTGCAACTGCTCCAGACTGGGGAAACCGCCGGTAACGGGGGCACGCCAGGAGTAGCCGCCCTGCGCAGCCGGGTAGGGGGCGCGGGGGGCGAGAATCCACCAGTTGGCGGGCAGGTTGCGGGCAAAAGACCACATGGAATTTTCATCCCCGGTCCAGCCGTGCAACATCAACAAGAGGGCAACCGGTTTGCCCTGGGGCGGGCGCAGACGGAGAGTCCAGTCTTCAAAGGTGAGGGGGAGAGTGTTTTCACTCGTCATTGGCTTTTTTGACCACCCAGTCTAAGCCCATCATAAAAAGCCAGATAAGCCCAATGGGAACAAAAGCACCCAACAGGCAGAGGAAGCCAAACACCGCCGCGCCCGCCCCGTAAATGAGGGCTATCAGCCCGATGCCTACGGTAAAGAGGAGCAAAATCGCGCCCAGGGCAAGGCGAAAGTTAGTTTGGGATGTGAATTTTCGCAGGTCACGAGTCATGCAAGTTCCTTTCTTTATTAGCAGGCATGAAGGGCAAGCACCGCCAAAATGGAGGCATCTGCCAGGGCGTGGGAGAGGATGGCTGGGAGGAGGGAACCCGTCCGCCAGGAGATGAGCCGCCAAAACCAGCCCGCCAACGCCAGCACAAGCAGGGAGGGGAGTATCCAGGGCAGGCTTACGAAGGGAAACAGGACGAAGAAGTGATAGCCTGCGTACAAAAAGTCGGAGAGTTGGGGGAGGGGGTTGGGGCTGCCCAATGCCCCGCGCCAGTAGAGTTCTTCCAGCGCCGGGTTGACAAGGGTGAGGTAGAGGGAAAAGGGCAGGGAGGTCTGGCAGGGCAGACCCACCGCCTGTGCCTGTGAGCCAACATGGGAGG
>DYNS01000429.1 GCA_020720965.1 Anaerolinea sp.
CGGGTGGAGAGGCGGCGGTCTCGGTGGGAGGCGCCATAGCGCGGAGCCAATCCGGGATTTCTGCGGCGGCGAGGTCTTGTTCGGCAGATTCCGGCTCCGGGTCTTCTTCCACATAGGCGGGGGGTTGTTCCTCCATGCCATCAGAGGGAGACCAGCCCGCCTGCCGCATCCAATCTGGCAGGTTTTCCGGGTCTGCCTGCACAGCCGGAGCGGGAGCGGGAGCAGCGGGGGCTTGCCAGGCGTTGCTCTCTGCCTGGAAGGAGAGATTGTCCGTATCCAGGTGTTCTACCTGCACGGCATCATCCGGTACGGTTTGGAGGTTAAAGGGGGAGGAGGCAGCGAAGGCGGCGTAAGGCTCCAGGCTGTAGACTCGTTTTTTGTATTGGTCGAGGCTGGATGCCATGCTGGTTGAGGGCAGGATTTCGACCAGAATCCGGTTTGCGTCCAGGTTGTAGGGGTATTGGCGCAGGAGTTCGGTGCAGAGTTCGGTTGCTTCAATCTTCATGCCGCCGCGAAAGTAGGCACGTGCGAGAAGCATTTTCATATCCATGCGGGAGGGGTCTTCCAGCAGGACGGATTTAATCTCTGTGATGGCTTGGGGATATTGCCCGCCTTTGGCGTACATCTGCGCCAATGCCCCGCGTGTAAGGCGGATTTTGGGCGGTTCCATCCCGTCCCTCCTGCCGTAAAGGCGGCGGAGTTCGCCTTGCACGCCAGCGTTGGAGGGGTTGGCTTCGTAGGCGCGTTCCATGTGCCAGATGGCTTTGTCCAGGTCTTTTTGTTCATCGCTGACAATGCTCATGCCGAGGTGGGCAACGAAGTCATCTGGGGCGGCGAGCAGCACACGCTGGAAAATATCGCCCGCATCCGCGAAGCGGCGCGACTCGAGGTAGGCTTTTCCCAGAAGGCGATAGGTTTCCAGGTGTTTGGGGTAGATTTTGAGGATGTGCTGACAGTGAGAAATCGCCTCGTCAATCTGTCCCTGGTCAATCAGGACTTCGATATCGTGATTGTAGCTACGCAACGCAATTTTACTCATGGCGACTCCGTGCGGAATGGGGGGGATTCTGGCTTAGTATGCCGCAATCCTAACGAAAAGGCAAGTTATTGCCTTCATTATAGGACAAATAGCCGGTCCTGTAACAGGTGATGGAGAATTTAAGGATAAAACAAGGGCAAAGGCACAACCGGGGAGGCGGAGAATTGGTGCGCCTGTAGGGCAGCGGCGCGGGCGATTTGCATTTTTTGCGGGTGGTTGGCGTGCAGGATGAAAAGCGGCTCACCCTCGCGGACAAAGTCGCCCACTTTGTGCAAAATTTCAAAGCCAACGGCAAAATCTACCGGGTCGGTTTTTTTGGCGCGTCCCGCGCCCAGCAGGACGGCGGCTTCGCCGATGGTGCGGGCATTGACCTGGGAGAGAAAGCCGGATTGAGGCGCGGGAACTGTCTCCACCCATTGGGCAGGGGGCAGTTTCTCGGGGGAGTCGATGTAGGAGACATCCCCGCCCTGGGCTGTTACCAGTTGCCGGAATTTTTCCCATGCCGAGGCGTTATCTATTGCCGCCTGCGCCTTTGTGCGCCCATCTTCCAACGAGGCGGCGCGGTTGCCAAGCAGGAGCATGTGCGCGGAGACGTGCAGGCAGTGTTCCTTAAAGTCGGCGGGGGCACCTCCGTGCAAGAGGTCTATGGCTTCGCGCACTTCCAGGGCGTTACCCACTGCCGCGCCCAGGGGTTGATTCATGTCCGAGAGCAGGGTGACAACCTCCCGCCCGGCGAGTTTGCCAATTTCGGTCATGCGGTCTGCCAGTTGACGAGCATCTTCCAGGGTTGGCATAAAAGCGCCCACGCCCACTTTCACATCCAGCAGGATGGCATTGGCTCCGGCGGCGATTTTCTTGCTCATAATGGAGGAGGCTATCAGCGGCATGGAGGGTACAGTTCCGGTAACATCTCTCAGGGCGTAGAATTTGCCGTCTGCCGGGGCAAGGTCGGCGCTCTGACCGGTGAGGACGATGCCAATTTGCGCCAGTTGACGTTTGAATTCCTCGGTGGAGAGGTTGACGCGGTAGCCGGGGATGGATTCTAGTTTATCCAGAGTTCCGCCGCTGAAGCCCAGCCCGCGCCCGGACATTTTTCCGCAAGGTAAGCCGCAAGCTGCCACAATGGGCAGGACTGCCAGGGTGGTTTTATCGCCTACGCCGCCGGAGGAGTGTTTGTCTACGGCAATGTCTACGACATCTGTCAGGGTGAGAATTTCACCGGAATGCGCCATTGCCAGGG
>DYNS01000430.1 GCA_020720965.1 Anaerolinea sp.
GTGGTTTTTCCGGTTCCGGGCGGACCCCAAAGGATGATGGAAGAGAAGAGCCGGTCGGTTTGGATGGCACGGCGCAAGAGTTTGCCCTCGCCGATGAGGTGTTCCTGCCCAATGTATTCTTCCAGGTTGCGGGGGCGCATTCTTGCGGCAAGGGGCGCTTCGGTTTTTTGGCGTTCTTGCAGGGCGTGGTCAAAAAGGTCTGGCATGGAGGAAATTATACCTTCTTTGCCATTTACCACTGCGTGGCACAAGCGCCAAGGGGATGGGATGGGTCTTGGGTGTGGATGACAACCGCCTGCCCTTCGGCGGGGATGTGTACCCCCAGCCATTTGCGTTGGGGAGCAAAATGACGCGCCAATGCGGCGTATGCCCAGCGTGGTAGTTTGCCGCTGAGTAGGAGTCCGCGCTGCGGGGCGGGGGGAAGGGCGGGGATGCGTAGGGGTTGGCGAGGGTCAAGGAGGGGGTTGGGAGTCAGTTGGAGCAGGTCATGTTCGTTGAGGGGGGTGAGACTCACCTTGAGAGAGGGGGCTGTTTCCTGCTGTTCTTGCACTTCCGGCAGGGTCAGCCAGCCTTCGCGGGCATCATAGAGGGTGAGGGGCGCCTGGGGCGCAAGCACGGCAACCGCCGCCGCCAGCCAAACAGGTCCGCGCCCGTAGAGCGAGAAGGCTTCTTGCTGGGGCAGGAGTTGAGCAAGGGGGAGCAGGTCGGCGGGCTGCCAGAGGGCGGGGTTGCGGTAAGAGTCAATTTGCTGGAGGAGTTTTCTCGTCAGCAGGGGCGGGAACTGCGCCTGACGCAGGTGGGCTTCTTCAATTTCCCGTTCTTCGTAGCGAAAAAGCCCCGCCAGCCTATCCAGCAGAGCGCCAAAGGTCAGGTCGGGCTGGGGGTTGGTGCGTTCCAGCCCGGAGATTCTGCCTTGCAGGGCAGGAAAAGTTGCCCGAATTTCGCCGGGCTGCTGAAGGGTGGATTGCAACTCTGCCAGGATGGGTACGCCCTCACTTTGCAAAATTGTTTTCCAGGCGGCGAGTCCTTCTTCTTCCTTGTATAATAAAATGGCGTGGGTACAGGCGCGGATGACCCCAAATTGTTCGCCGCGAGGCAAGCCGCCCACATCTACGAGCAGGGGCAGGTGGCGGTTCTGAATGGCGTTTTGCATGTGGGCAACGAATTGAGGGCTGAAGCCGGTTTTATTTTGGGAGCGCAAGAGGCGCACAAGTTCGTTGTTGGCTTGCAGGAACCAATCGCCTTCGCCGTCTGGCGCGGCACGCAGTAAGTAGTGGGAGATGTTTGCCTGGCGCAAATGCTGGGTGAGCAGATAAGAAAGCACCGATTTACCACAGCCTGGCGTTCCGGCAACCAAAACCGCCGGAAAATGAAGAAAGGGAGTTTGAGATGAGTTCATGGGAGTATCCTGGTTCGACTTTAATTTGCACCCTGGGCGGGAAGCCGCAGGTGGTGACTCTGACCCTGGATTTGCTTTTGGCGCAGGGAATGGAGGTGGATGAGGTTCTTGTGCTGTACCTGGCAGGGAATCCGCGTTATTCGCAGGCGTATCAGCGCCTGGTGGGGGAGTTTGCGAGCGACCGTTATGGCGGGCGCGCCTGCCGCCTGAGGGCGATTCCGATTCGGCTGGGGCAGCGTACTCTGGCAGAGGTGCGCTCGCAGCCGGAGGTGGACGCGGTTTTGAAGGCGATGAAGGCGGCGTTGCCGGAGGTGGAGGCTTCGCATCGGAAGGTACACCTGAGCCTGAGCGCGGGACCGCGAATGCTGGCGTTGGCGGCGGTTTCGGCGGCGGCTTTGCATTTTACGCCGAGCGACCAAGCCTGGCATATGTATACCCCCCGCCCTGTGGCGGAGGAGATAGAGACCAATAGACTGCTACACGCCCCTGCCGGGTCGGAGGTGCGCCTGCTGCGGCTCCCCGTTACCCCTTGGCCCACCTACTTCCCCGGTACGCGGGCGCTGCTGGAGCGTTCTCCGCGTGAGGCGCAGGGCTGGCTGCTGGATGAGGAGAATCGAAGCCGCTGCAAGGTGGTTTGGGAGGGTCTGAGCCATAGTCGGCGGGAGGCGCTGCGGGCTTTGTGCGTTACGGAAAGCCGCCTGGAGGCGGCGGAGCGGATGGGGGTAAAGGTCGGCACCCTGGATGACCATAAGACGGCGATTTTTAGAGCCTGCCGCCAGGCTTGGGAGGAAGAGCAAAACCCAGACCTGGGCTTTTTACGCAGGTATTTTTCTCCCTTTTTGGCGGAGTTGGACGAAGTGTAACCCCTGCGGGGTG
>DYNS01000431.1 GCA_020720965.1 Anaerolinea sp.
CCCGCACCGGAATCCCCCCCCAGCCATAACTGACCTGGGCGGAGATGGACTTCAAATCCCGGCTTTGCTCTTCCGGCATGGCAACAAAAAGATAGGGGGCAGGACCGCGCCAGTAGAAGATTTCGCCTTCAAAAGAAAAAATCATAAAAATCTGCCATCAAAACATCTGTCCCCGCCGTAAGGAAAAACCCGGCGGGGACAGAGACGGGAGAGACTGCCTAGCGGCGGTTTCTCAAAAAGGTTGGGATGTCCAAATCTTCCTGGTAGGAAGTTTGGGGCTTAAATTCCGGCTGTTTAAGCGGGGCAGAGGCGGGGGGCGGAGGCGCAGCAGGCGGGGTATTGACCACGCTCACCGTTTCGGCGGGGCGCTCCTGCACAGGCGGGGCGCTGTTATAGGTCGGGGCGGGGGCAATTGCCGGGCGACCGTATTCCTGCCGGGTGGCAGGGCGCGGTTCCGGGGCGACCATGCGGCGGGGCATTCCCGCTCTTTCAAATCCGGTTGCAATGACGGTAATGCGGACTTCATCACCCATGTTCGGGTCAATGACCGCACCGAAAATCATATTCACATCCGGGTGCGCCGTCTCGCGGATGATTGCCGCCGCCTGATTGACTTCAAACAGGGTCATGTTCGGTCCGCCGGTGACGTTGAACAGCACGCCGCGCGCGCCGTCAATCGTAATATCCAGCAGTTGACTGGAAATAGCCTGCTCGGCAGCCAGACGGGCGCGGTCTTCCCCGGCGGCTTTGCCCACCGCCATCAGCGCCGCGCCGCCTTCGGACATAATCGTCTTCACGTCCGCAAAATCCAGGTTGATGAGACCCGGCACGGTAATGAGTTCCGAAATGCCCTGAATACCCTGGCGCAACACATCATCCGCCATACGGAAGGCATCTTGCAGGCTGGCTTTTTTATCCACAATTTGCAAAAGCCGGTCGTTAGGGATGACGATGAGGGTGTCGGCATGTTCTTTCAGGTTATCCATGCCCGCCTCGGCAGATTGCATCCGGCGTGCGCCTTCAAAGGTAAAGGGGCGGGTAACAACCCCAATCGTCAGTGCCCCGCACTCTTTGGCAATTTGGGCAACAATCGGGGCTGCGCCGGTTCCCGTTCCGCCACCCAAACCAGCGGTGACAAAGACCATATCGGCGCCTTTCAGGACGCTATACAGGTCATCGGCAGTTTCCTCGGCAGATTTGCGCCCTACTTCCGGGTTGCCGCCAGCGCCCAAGCCCCGGGTCAGTTTATCGCCAATCTGTACCTTGGTCGGCGCTTTGGAAAGGAGAAGCGCCTGCGAATCGGTATTCACGGCGACAAAATCCACGCCCTGAATACCTTCCTGTATCATGCGGTTCACGGCATTGGTGCCGCCGCCGCCCACGCCAACGACCTTAATCTTGGCAAAGGTTTCCGATGATTTTGTGATTTCCATAACTTCTCCTCCGAATAACAAAAGTTGTAAGGGTAAAAATTAAGGCAAAAGGCGCTTAAAAAGACTGCGAAGGGTATTCCAATTTTGCGAATCGCCCTTTTGCGGTTTGCGCCCCTTACGCGGGTTTACGTCATAAGGGATGGATTGCAGGGCAGAAGCCCAGGTAAGCAGCCCCACGCTGGTGGAATATGCCGGGGAATTGAGTTTATCTGCCAGCCCCAGCAGTTTTTCCGGCTGGGCAGTGCGGACGGGCATCCCAAGCACTTTCGCCGCCAGGGGGCGGATGCCCGGCAAAAGGCTGGTTCCGCCTGTCAGCACCATCCCGGCTGGCAAAAGACCATCGTACCCGGAGCGTTTAATCTCCTGCAAGGTCAGGTCGAACATCTCCGCCACCCGCGCCTCGATGATGTGCGCCAGGTCACGGCGGCTCATGCGAATAGGCTGCTCCTCGCCGAAGGGTTGTACCGCAAAGGTCTCCTCCAACCCCACCTCGGATTGCAGCGCAAAGCCAAAAGCCTTCTTCACGTCCTCGGCTTGCTGGGTGGGCAGGCGCAGACCATGAGCAATATCCTGGGTAATATGGTTTCCACCCACTGCCAACACCATCGTGTGCCACACATCGCCATTGACGTAAATCGCCATATCGGTTGTGCCGCCGCCAATATCGCAAACGACCGCGCCCATATTGCGCTCGCTCTCGGTCAGCACCACCTCAGCGGAGGCGAGGGGGTTCAGCACAAATTGAACCACATCCACCCCGGCGGCGGCAACCGCCTGACGGATATTCTCCACCGTTGCAGAGGCGGCGGTGATGACGTGCGCTTCCA
>DYNS01000115.1 GCA_020720965.1 Anaerolinea sp.
GCTACACCGCCACCTCCGCCCACCCCCACCGAGACGCAATCTCCCACCCCGCAGGCAACCCGTGACCCGCGAGAGATTGCGGAAAAATGCGAAAGACCGTACAGCCCCGCCTCGATTTGGAATCAGCCGATTGACTGGGAAATTGCCCAAATTCACGAAAAGAGCGATGAAATGATGGCAGCGTTCTTCAAAACCGACAAGTGGATTGGCTCCAACGTTTACAAATACGCGCCCAACATTTACTTCGTTACCGAGCAAACCCCGCTGGTGCGGGTGATGCTGTGGGATGGGCGCAGTTTTCGAGACGCGATAGACGATATTCACATCGAATTCGGCGAACAGGGCGGCACAGTTTACGTGCCCATCCCCGTCGAAGCGGAACCAGCCCCCGGCACAGACGGGGAACTGGTCGTCATCAACCTGGATACCGGGGAGGAATGGGGCATCATCAACGGCTATAAAGAAGAGGACGGCAGTTGGTATGTCGGCGGGCTGTATCGCTATCACGTTTGGAACTCTGGCACGCCGCCCCAAGGCTTTGCGCAACGCGGCGCAGGTGTGGGCGCGTTTGCGGGCATCGTGCGCCCCTGCGAAGTGGAACGCGGCGAGATTGGTCACGCTGTGACCCTGGCATACGATTACCCCTGCGCCCCGGAAGTTTGCCAGACAAACGGATGGCTGCCGGTTATCCCTCCCTTTACCAAAACGGATGGCATTGGCAAATGGCAATACGACATCCCCGAAGGCGCAAGGATTGCCATCCGCCCGGAAATTGGACCCGAAGAAATGGAGCAAGCCTGCCGAGGTTCGCAAGGCTGCCTGGCATGGACAAAAAACATGCAAGAATACGGCGGCTACGTGGTGGACAACAGCGGACACCCCAAAACCTTTGGCGAGGGAGACGCCACCGCACAATGGGACTCCTCCGTCTGGCAGGATGATATGCTGGAATATATTCCGCCCACCTGGTATGTTGTGCTAGACTGGAACGTCCCCGCCGCTCTACCCTAAAGGAAGCCCCATGACCCGCCCTGTCTATCAGATTCGCAGCGTAGATTTAACCCGAATCGACTCCCCCAGCCTGCAAGCCTGGTCGGCGTTGGAAGCCCGCGCTTTCACGCCGAACGCCTTTCTCTCCCCCCATTTTGTAATGCCCGCCCTTAAACATCTCCTGCCTGGGCAAAGGGCGCTGGCGTTTTTTGTGGAGGAAAGCAACGACAGCCTCCCCCGCCCCACCCTGGCGGCGGTAGCCCTTTTTTTGGAGGGCAAACCCACCCTCAAATTCCCACTGCCTCACCTGGTGGCATTTGAAACCATCCACAGTTACCTGACCGGTTTTTTGGTGGATGCCGAAAGGCGCGAAGCGGCGCTCGCCGCCCTGTTTGCTCACCTGACGAAGGCGGGCAGCCCCTGGCGGGCGTTGGTCTTTAACACCCGCTCTGCCGAAGACCTGCCCGAAGAAGCCGAAATTGCCAAAGGCTTTGGCTGCGTCTGGCACACCAAAGAATCGTGGCAGCGCGGGACAATCTGGACAAACGAATGCGATGGACGCGCCCTGCAAGACGTGCCGCGCCGAATGGTAAAGCACCATCAGCGTAACCTTAGGCGATTAAGCGAGATAAAGCCGGTGGAATGGCAATTGCGCTGGGGCGAATCCATCCCGGCGGAGGCTTTGCAAACCTTCCTGACCCTGGAAAATATGGGCTGGAAAGGGGAGGCGGGAACCTCGCTGCTGGCGAATCCGCCTCAGCGGGCTTTCTTTGACGAAATGGTGGCAGGCTTCCGGGCGGAGAATCGGGTTTTTGTCACCAGCCTGAACCTGGGTGGGGAATCGATTGCCAGCACGGTCAATCTCACTTCGGGCAGGGTCGGGTTTGGCTTCAAACTGGGCTGGAACCCGGAATATACCAAAATGGCTCCCGGCATGGTGAACGAGATGGAAATGATGCAAAACGGCGCTCCTTTTTTACAAGCCATAGACCTGATGGATAGCTGCGCCGCCCCCGATTCGTTTATGCAAAAACTTTGGCTGCGCCCCCGAACCCTGGCAAGCGGCTATTACGTTTGGGGCAGTTTGCCCACCCTGCTGATGCGCGGCATGGAAAAAGCGCGCAGCCTGCGCCGAAAGCAGGAACCCGCTGCCCCCGCCTCTGAGACAGACGAGGAATGATATACTCCCTTGCGGCATTTTTGCCGCCCTGCGAAGGATAACCCTTATGGCTCTCACCAAGACCGACATTTTTTATCTATTACTTGCCATTGCCCTGCCCGGCGCGGCGGGGGTTGCCCTCTCTCACCCGGATAGGATGGTGGGGCTGCTGATGGTTGCCGGGATTGCCGGGCTTGTGATGGTGATGATGATTGTGATTCAGCCTAGTTTGGGCGCAAACATCCTCATCATCGCCATTTTTACCAACATCTCCAGCCTGCTCACCGATTCTGGCTACCCCGGTGTGATTAAGCCCCTGGTAGTGGTGGTGTTTGCCGCCATTATGGTACGCAACTACTATGCCGGGCAATTGCCCACCGAGCGCAACCAAACCCTGAGGGTGGAGTTTTTCATCATCGGCTACGCCATTACGGTTGTGCTTTCTTACCTGGTTGCCGATAGCAAAAGCCGGGCAATGGATAACATTACCGACCTGGCGAAGGATATTGCCATCCTGTACACTATTCTATTTGCTCTGCGTAACATCAGGGATTGGAAGCGCACCATTTGGGCAATTATCATCACAGCCAGCCTTCTTTCCATTTTGGGGCTGTTTCAGGTGGCGAGCGGTAACTATACCGAGACCTTTTTTGGGCTGGCAAAGGTGGTGAGAGACGGAGCCACCCAAAGGCTGGGCGGACCCGTTAACGAGCCGAATATGTGGGGGCAAATTATCGTTGCCGTGCTTTCGCTGGCAATTTTTAGAACCTTGCACGAAACCCACCCCACCCGCAAACTCATCAGCGCGGGCATGACGGCGCTGATTTTTATGGAACTGCTCAACACCTACAGCCGGGGAGCCTACCTGGCTTTCTCGGTTGCAGTTTTTTTAATTATGTTCGTCTTTGAAAAGAATTTTGACCTGCGAAAAGCCATTCTGGGCGTGATTGTGGTCGTGATGGTTTTCCCCCTGCTGCCCGCCTCCTACCGCGATAGATTCTCCACTCTGCTTTCTCTTTCCCCCTCCACCGAAAACGGCATCTACGAAGATAGCTCTTTTCGCGGGCGCACCAGCGAAATCCTTACCGGGTTGCGAATGTTTGCGGAGCATCCCATTTTGGGGTTGGGGGCAGGCAACTACCGCAACAACTACCAAAAATATGCCCAACTGATTGGCATCGAACTACGCTCGGAAGAACGCGAAGCCCACTCGCTCTACATCGAAGTCCTGGCAGAGACCGGCATCCTGGGCATTTTCTTCTTTGGCGGAATCATCTACTCGCTGTTTGCCGCCCTCACCAAAATGACCCGCCTCCTGCAAAATTACCCGGGATATGACGACTGGCTGCCCTGGCTCAACGCCTTTAAGGTCGCCTTGGGTGGGTATCTCACCGCCGCCATCTTTTTACAAGGCTCGTACATCCGCTATTTTTGGATATTCGTAGCGCTCACCGTAACCGCCATCCAACTGACCGATGAAATGATAGCCCGCGACCATCAATCCACCATCCACGAGATAGCGCAGTGACCGAAGAAGCCCAACCCCAAGAGCAAAACATCACCCGCAAAGCCGGGCGCGGCATTGTTTGGAACTTTCTTACCTACGGTTTGAGCAAAGGCGTTGTTTTGCTCACCACCTCCATTTTGGCGCGCCTGCTGACCAAAGAAGATTTTGGGCTGATTTCGGTTGCCATCATCGCCATCAACTACCTGGCGGTCGTCAAAGACCTGGGGCTGGGGCTGGCTCTCATTCAGCGCCGCGACCATGTGGAAGAAGCCGCCAACACCGTCTTCACCATCAATCTGATTTTGGGGATAACCCTCTCGGCGGCAGCCTTTTTCTTTGCCCCTCTCTTTGCCGCCTACTTTGAAGACCCCGCCATTACCCCGGTCTTGCGCTGGCTGGGGCTTTCGTTTGCCATCAACTCCCTCGGCTCGGTGCATGTCAACCTTCTGGTGAAAGACCTGGCGTACCGCAAAAAATTTATCCCCGATATTGGCAACACCCTCGTCAAAGGAACTGTTTCCATTGCACTGGCATTTGCCGGGCAGGGAGTTTGGGCGCTGGTCTTTGGGCAAATTGCCGGGGCGCTCACCGCCACCCTGCTGGTCTGGCTCATCCTCCCCTGGCGACCGCAGTTAAGCCTGAACCTGAACCTGGCAAAGGAATTGATTCAGTACGGAGCCTCCGTCACCGGTTACGATGTGTTAAGCGTCTTCATCGATAACCTTTCCAACATCGTCATTGGCAAGGTCTTTGGCTTGGCAGCCCTCAGCGTCTTCACCATGGCCTATCGCCTGCCAGAGATGCTCCTCATTGGCAACCTGTGGGTACTGGCGGCAGTTCTCTTTCCCTTATTCTCCTCCATTCAAGACCGCCCAGACGACCTGCGAAAAGGCTTTCTCATCTCCATTCGGCTGGTACAAATCATCGCTGTACCCATCTGCCTGGGGCTATTCCTCGCCGCCGACCCGATTGTGCGCGTCCTCTTCGGGGAGCAATGGCTGGAAGTCATCCCTCTGCTTCGCATCCTCGCCATCTTCGCCCTCATCTACTCGGTCGGCTACCATGCCGGGGACGTGTATAAAGCCCTCGGTCGCCCGGATATTCTGCTCAAACTGACGGTTGCCTCCCTTTTCATCTACATCCCCGCCCTCTTGCTGGGAGCGCAGTTTGGGCTGACCGGCATTGTGTGGGGCTACCTGGCGGCGATTGTGCTGGAACAAATCATCAACCTGACGGTTGCCACCCGCTTTGTAAAAGTCACCCTGCTGGATATTCTGCGCGAATTTAAGCCCTCCGCCCTCAGCGCCCTGGCGATGGTCCCCACCGTCAGCCTGACTCTCTTCCTCACCGCCCAAACAAACCCCTTCCTGCAACTGACTCTTGTCGTCCTGGGCGGAGCAGCCGCCTACCTGGGGACGCTTTGGCTGGTGGAAAAAGATAACCTTTTACAAATTAGCAGGGTTCTGCTATCCAAAAAGTAAAGAGAAAAGCCATGACACCCTCCCCCTACAATATCATCTACTGCATAGACGGGCTTGGCATGGGCGGCGCGGAACGGATGATGGTTCCCATTCTGAAGCATTTAGACCGCCAAACCTTTGCCCCGCGTGTGTGCGTCTTTCAGGAACGCAACGGCAACCCGATTGCCAAAGCCCTGCAAGAAATTGGCATCCCCGTAGATTTGTTACTCATCCCCTATCTGAGAGATTTTTCCGCCCTGCCGCGCCTGCGCTCTTACCTGCAAAAGCACAAAGCGCACCTGGTACACACCCAACTGGAATTTGCCGATATTTTGGGCGGGCTTGCCGCCAAAAGCCTGGGACTGCCGGGAGTTTCCACTATTCACACCATGCCAGCGCAAGACGAACTCACCGTCAAAGGGAAACTTCACCAGGAAGTGGAAATGTTCTGTTTGCGGAACTGCCTTAGCGCGACCATCGCCGTCTCGGAGGAGGCAAGGCAGTTTCACCTGCGAATCAGCCGGGCAAAACCCCAAAGCGTGGAAACCATCTACAACGGCATAGACCTGAGCCACTTTAACGGCATCCAACCCGCAGCGGAGGCAGAATCCATCCGGGCGGAGTTCCACCTCCCCCCGCAGGCGCAGATTCTCATCACCGTAGCCGTGTTGCGCGAGGCAAAGGGCATTCAGTATATGATAGAAGCCCTGCCCGGCGTGCTGGCGCAAGCGCCCCAAACCTATTACCTGATTGTAGGAGACGGAGCGCACCGCACCGCCCTGGAAGAAGCCGCCCGCCAAAGCGGCGCACAAGACCACATCGTTTTCGCCGGTCAGCGCAGCGATATTCCCCGCCTGCTGGCAGGGAGCGACATTTTCGTCCTGCCCACCCTCACCGAGGCGCTCCCCACCGTCCTGGCGGAAGCAATGGCTGCCCGCCTGCCCCTACTCGCCAGCCAGGTGGGGGGCGTGCCGGAGATGCTGACCCACGAGCGCAATGGCTTGCTTGTGGAACCTGGCCAACCCCATCAACTGACCGAGGCAGCCCTGCGCCTGCTGCAAAACCCGCAGGAACGCGCCCAAATGAGCGCCGCCGGGTGGCAGATAGTGAATGAGAAGTTCAATATTACAAGCCAAGCCGAAAACCTGAAAAAACTCTACCTGCGATTCATCCACCCATAGGCAACCCCATGCGAATTTTCGTCATCGAACCCAACAACAGCGGCGGATTGGTGCATTACACCTACCAACTCTGCAACGCCCTGGCAGCCGAGGGCGCGGACGTTACCCTCGTCACCGCCCACGACTACGAAATGGAAGGCTTCCCGCATCAGTTTCGCGTTCACAAAATTCTGCGGCTCTGGAAACATTTTGACCAGCAAAGCCCCCAACAACGCCCCCTCAATGCCCTGAGCCGCAAACTATTCTGGAACATCCGGCGCGCCTGGCGCGGATTTTTGCTCATCAGCGCCTGGGTGCGCCTCAGTTTGCACATCCTGCGCCACAAACCAGACCTAGTGCAATTCACCCGCATCGAATTCCCTTTCGAGTCCTTCTTCATCGAATTTTTGCAAAAAATGGGGTTGCCCCTCACCCAAATCTGCCACGAGTTTGAAGCCCGCGAGGGGCAAAATCGCCTGGCGACCCTGCTCTTTGGCAAAAACGAAAGCGTTTACAACAGTTTCTCCGCCATCTTCTTTCACGCCAACGAAAACCGCCAACGCTTCTTTCAACTGTACCCCTCGGTGAACCCCCAAAACACGCACGTCATCCCTCTCGGCAACGCCGACTGGCTCTTTCACCTGAAACCCGCCCGAACCGCTCAGGAAATACGGACGCAATACGGCTTGCTAGACCACCCGGTTATCGTCTTCTTTGGCTTGCTCTCACCCAGCAAAGGGCTGGATGACCTGGTGGAATCCTTTGCCCTGGTACACCAAAAAGAACCCAACGCCCAACTCTTCATCGCCGGATACCCCACCAAGCACATCGATATGGACTCCCTCCGCGCCCAAATTGAACGGCTGGGGCTAAAAGCCCACACCCACTTCGACTCGCGCTACATCCCCTCGGACGAAGTGCCAGCCCTGATGAACCTGGCGAGCGTTGTTGTCTTCCCCTATAAGACCAGCACCCAGAGCGCCTCCCTCCAAACCGCCTACACCTTCGGCAAACCGGTTGTCGCCACCGCCGTAGGCGGTTTGCCCGAAAGCGTGGACGATGGCAAATGCGGCTACCTCGTCCCGCCCCGAAACCCTGCCGCCATGGCGGAACGAATCCTCTTCCTGCTGCAAAATCCCCCAACCGCCGAGCGCCTGGGCGCTTACGCCCGCCGCCTGGCAGAAACCCGCTTTGGCTGGCAATCCATCGCCGCCCAAATTTTGCGTATCTATACGCAAATCCTTGCCGAAAAAGATTAGAACATTCGTTTTATGGTAAACTAAGCCCATGACATCCATCGTATCCATAGACATTGAAACCACCGGGCTAGATGCCAACAAAGATGCCATCATCGAAATCGGGGCAATTAAATTCAACGAACACCGCATCGAAGAAGAGTGGTCCACCTTCATCAACCCCAACCGCCACATCCCAGAAAACATCACCGCCCTCACCGGCATAGACGACTCTATGGTACGCAACGCCCCGCGCATTGGGGACGTAATTGGGGATTTGCAAAACTTTGTCGGAGCCAACCCCGTTCTAGGGCAAAATGTACGCTTTGACCTGGGATTTTTACAACGCCAGGGCATTCTCGCGTTTAACAACGTTCTCGACACCTACGAACTCGCATCCGTACTCCTCCCCACTGCCAGCCGCTACAACCTGGGAGCCTTGGGGCAACTCCTCGGCATCCCCTACCCTGCCAGTCACCGCGCCCTGGACGATGCCCGCGTCACCTACGCCGTCTACCAGCGCCTCATGCAAATCGCCACCGACCTGCCGCTGGAACTGCTGGCAGAGATTGTGCGTCAGGGAGAACCCCTGGAATGGGATGGCAACTACGCCTTCAAAGAAGCCCTCAAAAGCCGCGCCCGCCAGCAAGCCAGGGGCAAAAAGGTCAATGCTCCCAGCCCCGCCCTGCTACAAAACCTGGAATCCCCCTCCAAGCCCCAACCCCTGGGGCTGGTGAAAGAAACCCTCCCCCTGGATGCCGAAGAAGTCGCCTCGGTTTTGGAATACGGCGGACCCTTCTCGCAATACTTCCCCGCCTACGAACAACGCCCGGAACAAGTGCAAATGCTCCGCGCCGTATCAGACGCTCTCTCCTACAGCGGGCATCTGATGGTGGAAGCCGGAACCGGGGTCGGAAAATCCTTTGCCTACCTCGTCCCGGCGGCGCTCTTCGCCATCCAAAATAAAACCAGGGTCGTCATCAGCACCAACACCATCAACCTGCAAGACCAACTCATCCAAGAAGAC
>DYNS01000432.1 GCA_020720965.1 Anaerolinea sp.
CCTCTTCATGTACTCCTGGCGAGACCGCGAGACGGTGATGCAACTGCTGGAGACGATTACTGGCAATCGGGTGAATTACTCCATTAACACCCTGGGCGGCGTAAAAACCGATATTACCCCGGAGATGGCGGCGGCGCTGAAGAAGGGGATGGACTACATGGAAGAGCGGGTGCGCTACTATCTGGATGTCGTCTCGACTGATTCGATGTTCCTCAACCGCACCCGCGGCATTGGCACAATTAGCCGCGCCGAAGCCGAATTCTTTGGGCTGGTAGGACCTACCGCCCGCGCCTCTGGCGTGACGCGGGATGTGCGCGTGGATGCGCCCTATTCCGCGTACACCAAATTCCCGGTCAGCCTCATCACCGATGAAGGCGGCGACCTGGCAGCCCGCTTTGTGGTACGCATGAAGGAACTGCTCGTCTCCTGCTTCACCATCCGCACCATTTTGGATAACCTACCCCCCGGCGACCTGACCGTGCGGATTCCGCGCAAACTTCCGGCGGTGGAAGTCATTAGCCGGGTGGAAGCCCCGCGTGGAGAAGCCTTTTACTTCATCAAATCTGGCGGCGGCGAAACGCCCTTGCGCCTTAAAATTCGCACCCCCAGCCTCTGCAACTGGACTTCTGTCCTGCAAAAGGCGGTTGGTCGCCAACTGGCAGATGTCCCCATGCTCATCTCTGGCATGGACCCTTGCTTCTCCTGCAACGACCGCATGATAACCGTCCGGCGCAAAGGCGAAGGGCGCATCTACTCCTTTAGCGAACTGCGAAAGAGATAACCTGCCCATGGACTCCTTGCTTAACCTCCTGCTTTTTCCCGGCGGCTTAACCCTCCTGCTCAGCGGCATGGCTTACGAATGGGTGGACCGCAAACTGGTTGCCCGCTTTCAAAACCGGGTCGGTCCGCGCTGGTTTCAACCCCTGGCAGATGTCATCAAACTCTTTGCCAAAGAAGAAATTACCCCCGCCAACGCAGGCAAAACCCTCTTCTTTTGGCTGCCGGTTGTGGCGCTTTCCGGGGCGCTGACAGCCTCGCTCTACATTCCCCTGCTCGGCTTGCCCCCGGCGGCATCCTTCCCCGGCGACCTCATCGTCAGCCTGTACCTGCTCTCCCTGCTCACCCTCTGCACCGGTTTGGCGGGCTGGAACACCGGCAGTCGATTCTCCCTCGTGGGCGCAACCCGCGTCCTGACTCAAATGTTCGCCTACGAAGCGCCCTTCCTCCTTGCCCTGCTCGGACCCGCCATGTTGGCAGGCTCCTGGCAAATTGGCGAAATCATCGCCTATACCCAAACCCGCTGGCTCTTGTTCACGCAGCCGGTCGGCTTTGTGGTCGCCCTCATTGGGCTGATGGGCAAGTTGGAACTGCCCCCCTTTGATGCCCCCGAAGCCGAAACCGAAATTGTCGCCGGGGCGCTGACGGAATACAGCGGGCGCGGTCTTGCCCTCTTCCACCTCGGCAAAGGGGTGGAACTCGTCAGCGGGTTAAGCCTGGTCGCAGCCTTCTACCTCGGCGGTGTGGATGGTTTACCCGCCTTCCTGCTCAAAACCCTGTTGCTCTTACTCATTATGGCGTTCATCCAATCCCTGCTCACCCGCCTTCGCATAGACCAGACCGTTGGCTTATGGTGGCGCTACGGTGCAATTCTCGTCCTTTTACAAATCCTGCTCATCATCCTGTGGAAAGGCGGCGGCTTATGAAACTCGGCGCAATGCTCAAAGACGTACTCACCTCCCTTTTTCGCCCGCCCGTTACCCAAAATTACCCGGCGCAAAAAGCCCCCATCGCCGAGCGTTTTCGCGGGCATCTCTTTTACGACCCCGCCAAATGTACCGGCTGCGGCTTATGCGTTAAAGACTGCCCATCCAACGCCATAGAACTCATCACTCTGGATAGAGCCGCCAAGCGTTTTATCATCCGTTATCACGAAGACCGCTGCATCTACTGCGGGCAATGCGTTCTCAGTTGCAAACTCAAATGTATGGGCATGACCAACGAACAATGGGAGATGGCAGCCCTCAACAAACAAGCCTTTGAAGTCTATTACGGCAAAGAGGAAGATATTGAAACCTTCTTGGAAAGTTGCTCTCACGCAGGCGCTCAACCCGACTGACCCAGGCAGAATTGCCATTTTGGGCATCGGCAACGAGCTGAACGGAGACGATGCCCTCGGCGTTCTCCTTGCCCGAAAACTCTCCACCCGTCTCCTGCCCGCCGTTGCCCCAACCTTTCTCATCCTGGAGGCGGG
>DYNS01000116.1 GCA_020720965.1 Anaerolinea sp.
CTTACATGCGCCTGGGCTTGGGCTACACCAACACCCTCATCGGTTTCATTGGTTTTGCCATTGGCTACCTGCCCTACACCCTGTTCTACGAAGCGCATAAAGCCTTTACCGAGAACACCCGCATTTTGGAGCAGTACAACTGGGGTCAGCTGCTCTTCCCGGAAAACATCCTCGCTCAGAAGGTGTTTGCGGTGGTCTGGACTGTGGCACTGGTTGCCGCTCTCGTGTGGGCAATTCAGGCTGGGGCTCGCAACCTGAAGACTCAACCGGCGAAGGTCATTAACCAATCGACCGAAGAGTTGGAAGTGGAATTGAAGGGTCTGCCCGGCATGGGCGCGGCGGACTAGGATTGAAGGAAGAATGAGAAAGGCGGTGGGGAAACCCACCGCCTTTTTTGTATTCAGCCCTCGCTTTTTGCCCTCTACCGGCGGGGGAGTGGACTCTTTTTACAACCCCGTCACCCCGCCGAAGGGCGAGAGCAGGAGTTTATCGCCTTCCAGGGCGCAAGCCGGGTCGGTTTGCAGCAGCAGGCGGCGCAGGGGAGAGGGCAATTGGGCGGGGGAATCTCCCAGGTTGAGGGCGGTTATCAGTTCCGCGCTTTGGTATACGAGCAGATTTCCATCGGCAAGCAGGGTTTTGCGCGGAGTGCGTGCCAGGTTGGGGTGTTCGGTGCGGATGCGGCATAGGTTTTGATAATATGCCAGCAAATCGGCATCTTGCGCTGCGCCCCAAATCATTGGCAGGCGGGCTTCTTCGTGCAGGGCGCGTCCGTTCTGGCGGATGTCGCGCTGTTGGCTGAGACCGACCTCCGTGCCGTAGTAAATGATTGGCGCGCCGGGCAGGGTGAACTGACACAGCGCCGCCAGGCGCAGTTTGCGCTTGTCGTTGCCCGCCGCCCACAGAAAGCGGTTCATATCGTGGTTGTCTAAAAACGAGGGGCGGCTGAACCCGGCGGGGAAGTAGGCTTCGTGCCGGTCTAAAAAGGCGGCGAGTTGGGCAGCCTTCCATTTTCCAAAGGCAAAGGCTTGGCGCAAGGCTTCCAGCAGCATGAAATCCAGCGAACCGTCCATGCCCCCGGCAAAAGTAATTTGCGAATCGGGCGGGTCTACTGCCTCGCCAAAAGTCCAACTTTGGGGGTTGGCGAGGCGGGTTGTTTGCCGAAAGGCGGCGTAAAAATCTGGCGAGGGTCCAATCGAATAATCAACCCGGAAGCCATCCACGCCAAAATCCAACCAGTAGCGGGCGGCATCCAGCACATGCTGGCGCGCCGGGGCGTGGCGCAGGTTAATTTGGGGCAGGGTTTTAACCCCAAAGAAGGTTTTGTATTTATGGGGCCATTCTTCAAAGGTGTACCACTGCCGGGCGGGGCTTTGTGGCTCGGTTTGGGCTTCCACAAAGTGCGGATGCCGGTTCGACCAGTGATTCGGCACAAAATCCATCAGCAGGCGCATTCCGCGGGCGTGAACGGCATTTAGTAGTTCCTTAAAATCTTCTTTGCTGCCCAGGCGCGGGTTAATTTCGTAAAAATCGGTGGCATCGTAGCCGTGATAGCTGGGGCTGGGGAAAACCGGGGTAAGCCACAGGCAGTTTGCGCCCAGGGATTGGATGTAATCCAACTTTTGCAGGATGCCGCGCAAAGTTCCGTTGCTCTTGTGCGAGGGCGCGGCTTCGGTTTGGGGGAAGAGGGGCGATTCGGCGAAGAAGCGGTCTGCGAAAATCTGGTAGAGAATCGCGTCTCTGGTCCAATCCGGGGCAGGGTCATTCTCCACAAAAAAGGCATAATACGCACCCCCATCCGCCCACACCTCGCGGGTTTTGTCCGCGCTGGAGAGACGGTAACGCACCAGGGTTCCGGCGGGCTGAGGGGGGATTTCGGCGTGGAAATGGCGCAGGTAGCCCCATAGGGCAGTGTTCCATTCGCTGGCTACGGGGGTCATTTCTAGCGCGTAGCCATTTTGGGGTGTGCCGCGTTCCCCGGCGGGGTCGCTGCCATCGGTGGTGAAGTACACCCAGGCGCGGGAGGCGGGTTGTTCGGGTCCTGCGCTCAGGCGGATGGTGACGCTTTCGCCGGGGAGGGGGTCTAGCGGGGCGCGGTTTTGGCGGTGTGTGACGGCGCTGAGAATTTCCAGCGTGTGTTGCAGACGGAGTTCCGGGGTGGCGAGTGTGCCGAAGATGAAGTCGTCCATAGGGGGAGTGTTAGTGGGTAGTGTCAGTTGTCAGTCTTAGTTGTCAGTGTCAGTGGAGAGCGCCTAGCACTTCTCACTTATCACTTATCATTCGTAAAATGACCGCGCTTTGGGCGGGGATTTCGAGGAGGGGATGGTAGGAGTCGAAGCCGCCGGAGGGGTTGCGTTGAAGCAGGCTGGCTTCTTCTGCGCCGAGGATGCTTTGCATGGCGCTGATTTCGCCAAAGTCCCAGGCGGGCAGGCTGAGGGCGTACAGGTCGGCGGTAAGGGGTTTGGGGTGACTGTTGATGAGGATGAGGAAGGCTTCGTCCTGGTCATAGCGCAGCAGGGCGTAAAGGCGTTGGGTATCTGTTTCCAACAGCAGGGTTGTTCCGGTTCGCAGGGCGGGGTGCGTGGCGCGCAGGTGAATGAGCTGCCGGTAGAAGTTCAGGAGCGAATCGGGGTCGGCGTTTTGGGTTTGAACGTTGATGAGGCTGGTATCGCCGGGCGGGTTGCGCCAGGGTTGAGCGGAGGTAAAGCCCGCGCCGGGCTGTTGACTTGTCCATTGCATGGGGCGGCGCAGGTCTTCATCCGGTTTGGCGCCGCTCATGCCAATTTCTTCGCCGTAGTAGAGGAAGGGAACGCCGGGGGCGGTGAGCAGCATGACGGCGGCGAGTTTTGCTTTTTGGGTATCTCCGCCCAGGGTGGTCATCACACGTTCCTGGTCGTGATTGGTGAGGAAGGTGGCATATTGACCGGCGGGGTAGGTTTGCAGCACGGTTTCCATTTGGCTGGTTGCGGCGCTTGCCAGCGGGCCGGCGGCGGCGCGGACGAAGTTTTCCGCCAGGTCGAATTCAAAGGCGAGGTCTACTTCATCGCCGATGTAATCCAGCACCTGGGCGGTTTCTGTCCAGGCTTCGCCAACGGTAAAGGCGGAGGGGTCTATGCTTTTGTAGAACTGGAAGTAATTTTGCAGCCATTGGTGCGTGTCGCGGGTGTTTTCTTGCACGCTGCCATTTTCCACAAAGTGCCGAATGGCATCCAGCCGGAAGCCGTCTACGTTCATTTCTTCCAGCCAGAAGCGGGTGACGCTGTAGATTTCCTGGGTTACGGTGGGGTTTGCCAGGTTCAGGTCTGGCATTTCCGACCAGAAGACGGCGTAGTAAAAGCCGTCCTTGCCGCGATACCAGACATCCTGCCCCCAGGGACCGCGATAATTGGGCTTTTCGGCGTTCCAGATGTACCAATCGCGGTATTGCTGGTCGCCGTTGTTGGAGGCTTTGAACCAGGGGTGTTGGGTACTGGTGTGGTTGAGCACCAAATCCACAATAATGCGAATTCCGCGCTTGTGGGCTTCTTCTGTCAGGCGCAAAAAGTCTTCTTTGCTGCCATATTCCGAATCCACGCTGTAGTAGTCGGTGACATCGTAGCCGTGATAACTGGGCGATTGGGTGATGGGCATGAGCCAAATGCCGGTGATGCCGAGGTCGGTACTGGTGTTGGGGTCTCCATCGTTGAGATAATCCAACTGCTCTGTGATACCGTTAAAATCGCCGATTCCATCCCCATCTGAGTCTTTGAAACTGCGGACGAAGATTTCGTAAAAGACAGCGTCTTGCCACCAGCCGGGTTGCAGTCCTACCGGCGGGACGGGGGTGGCGGTGGGGCTGGGGGCTGGCGTAAGAGTCGGCGGCGGGGGCGTTGCCGGGGGCAGGCAGGCGAGAAGGGTGAAAGCGAACAGGAAAAGGCTGGGGAGGAGGCGCTTCAAGAGAAAGTCCTTTTAAGGTTGGGTGCGGGTTTGTTCTGTGTTTTGGATGTTGCCGCCAACGGATAAGCCGCTCGGCACGCTGAGGGGGATGGTGTGGCGCAGGTCGGCGGCGGTGGGGGAGGTGAGGCTGTGCAGGAAGGCGAGCAGGTCTGCCATTTCGGCATCGGTGAGGAAGATTCCTTCGCTCGCAGAGACGGATTGGCTGGCTTGCAGGGCTGCCTGCATTTCTGCGCCTTCCTGGCAGGTGTTTTGCAGGGCGATTGGTTGCAAGCCGCTGGGGTCGTAGGTTTGCAGGCTCTGCATGGGCTGGAGGTGATGTCGGATGGCGGCTTCCAGGCTGTCGAATGCGCCGTTGTGCATCCAGGGTCCGGTGAGGCTGACGTTGCGAAGAGTGGGGGTGCGGAAGGCGTAGCGGTCGCAGTCGCTGCCGGTTTCGCGGGCGCGCCCGTAGTCAAAGGGCTGGTCGCGGTCTTTGCCGGGTCCTAGTTGGGGTACGAGCAGGTTGTAGAATTTTTGGTCTGTCAGCAAGGCTCCGCTGTGGCAGGTGGCGCACCCGGCTTTGCCGTAAAAGAGCGCCGCGCCTTGCTTTTGTTGGGGGGTGAGGGCGGCGTTTTCTCCGCGCAGGTAAAGGTCGAAGAGGCTATCTGCAAAGGTGAAGGCGGTATTTTCGTAGGCGCCAAGGGCGTTGGCGGCGTGGGTGATGTTGAAGTCGGCGGGGTTGGTTTGCGGGTAGGCGGCGCGGAAGAGTTCCACATAGGCGGGGATTTTCAGCAGCCGGTTCATTATCGCCTGCCAGAGTTCGGCGGGGGCGTAGTCCGGTATCATTGCCAGCTCGTTGGGTTTGCCAAAGATGTCTTTGTCGCCGCGTAGACCGCGCATTTCGTCCCGCGAGGTGATGGGGAAGAGCGCCTGGGCGGCGGCGAGGCTTTGTAACCCGGCGGGGGTGCGGGCGCTGGCGGGGGTGTAGAAACTGCCATCGGCACGCCGGAAGACGCGCCCGTCCCAGAACATGGTGTGCCATTCTTCATAACCAAAATCCAACACGGCGGGGGCGTTGCGAGCGATGAAGTCGCGGCGGTCTTCGGCTTTGGTGCGTTGTATGCCCAAGCCATTGCCGCCGGTGCCGATGGAGAGGGCGAGGTTGTCGCCGGTTCCGAGCAGGGGGTGGTGGCAGGTGACGCAGGCGGTGTCGCGGTTGCCGCTGAGTTCCGGGTCCCAAAAGAGGGCTTCGCCCAGTTTTACCTGCGCGGCGGGGGCGGCGGGCAGGGGGGTGAGGGGGCGCACTTCCGCATTTTGCAGGGCAGCGCGGAGTTGGCTGTCTGCGCTTGGGGGGAGGTGGGTGAGGAGAAGGACGAGGGCGGCGAGGAGGAGGCTTGCTTTTGCCCCGCCGGGTGAGGGTTTGGGGGTGAGAGCGAGCGTAAGCCCGAAGGCTGCGAGGGTAGCCGCGAGGGAGTTGCCGACTTGCGGCAGAGTGAGCGGGGTGGGGGCGGGTGCGGCGGCTGAGGCGGGGGGGTGCGCCAGAGAGGGCAAAATTTGCAGGCTGGTTTGTTCTTGCTGTGGGTAGTCTAACCGGTAACGCTGATTGGCGGCGGTGGCGGGGAAGGTTTGGGTTGTGCCATCGCTCCAGCGCACGGTGATGTCTGCCTTGGGGTGTTTGCCTGTGCCAAAGTAGAGGGTGAGTTCGTTGCCGGAACCCATGCCTGTACCGCTGATGACTTCCTGCATCTGAGTCACACCGTCGGGGGTGCGGAGGGTGACTCGCGTGCCGACTGCATCGCGGTTTACTTTGCCTGCGCCGTGCAGGTCTAGCGCCAGCCAGTGATTTTGGCTGTTTTGCCCGGCGCGATTTTGCAGGAGGCGGTAGCCTTCGTCCATGTTGCCGAGGAGGATGTCCACCCAGCCGTCGTGGTTGTAGTCGGCGGAGGCAGCGCCTATGCTCATGTGCGGGTCGGCGGCTTCGTTTTGGCAGGATACGGCGCGGAAGGTTCCATCGGCGTTGTTGTGGTAGAGGCGGTTGGCGGCGATGTCTTCGTGGGTGAGGGTGTCGGCGACTGCGAGGTAGAGGTCGCGCCAGCCGTCATTGTCGTAGTCCAGGAAGAGGGTTGCCCAACCTACTGCCGGGGAATCTACCCCGGCTTGGGCGGCGTTTTCGGTAAAGGTTCCGTCCCGGTTGCTGGTGAGCAGTTCCATCGCGCCGACATTGGAGTAGTAGTAGTCGAACCAACCATCGTTGTTGTAGTCGCCGACTGCCAGCCCCATGCCAAAGACTTTGGAATCGGCTCCGGCTTGTTGGGCAAGGTGGGTGAAGCACCAGCCGTCACAGCCGGGTCCGTCATTGCGCCAGAGTTTGTTGCCGATGGGGTTTACAAATTCATCATTGACGAGGTAAATATCCTGGTCGCCGTCATTGTCGTAGTCGTGGAAGGTGGCAACGAAGCCTGCGCCGTTGACTCCGCCGCGCAGGTATTGGGTGACGTTACTGAAGGTTCCATCGCCGTTGTTGTGGTAGAGCCGGTCGGTATCGCCGTCCAGGGGTCGCCCGCATTTGGGGTAGCAGGACCAGTTGGCAACGTAGAGGTCCAGGTAGCCGTCTGAGTCGAAATCGCCCCAGGAGGCGGTTTTGCTGTTGTTGTCGTTGTCTATGCCTGCCTGTCGGGTGACGTTGAGGAAGCCCTGTCCATTTTGGTTGTGGAAGAGGGCATCCTGTCCCCAATTGGCAACGTAGAGGTCGAGCCAGCCGTCATTGTCGTAATCCGCAAAGGTCGCGCCATTGCTGTAGGCATTGGGCAGGGCGACTTGTTCATTGAGGGGGGAAAGGTGAAAGGAGCCGTCTCCGTTGTTGCGATAGAGGCTGTTTTTGCCTTTACTATCGGTGACGTAGAAATCTACCCAGCCGTCCCGGTCGTAATCTCCCCAGGCTTGCCCGGAGGTCATTTCGATGCCGGGCAGGCGGGTGTTGCCGATTCCGACTTCGTGGCTTACATCCACAAAGAGGGGGGATGGGTCGGCGGGCGGGGCGGGATGAAAATAGCCTTGCTGCGCGAGCAACAAGGCTATTCCGAGCGCAAGAGAGAGAATTAGCGCGGTGAGGTTTCGCATGTGATGCAGCCGCGTTATTCTTTTACGGCTCCGGCGGTGAGACCGCCTGCAATTTGGTCTTGCAGGGAGAGGTAGGTAATCATAACGGGTAGGGCGCCGATTAATGCTCCGGCGGCGAATACGCCCCATTTTTTGTCGAATTGACCGGCGGTGAAGATTTGCAAACCGACCATGAGGGTGTATTGGTCAACATCGGTCAGCAGGATGCGCGCCAGAACAAAGTCGCCGTAGGTGCCGATGAAGGACAGGATGCCGATGACGATGAGGATGGGGCGCAGCAGGGGCAAAATGAGATGCCAGAAGATTTGGAAGTAGGAGGCGCCGTCCACCATGCCGGATTCGTCGATGGCGCGGGGGATGGTATCCAGAAAGCCTTTCATCAGCCAGATGTTCATGCCCATCGAGCCGCCCAGGTAGACCATAATCAGCCCGGCGTGGGTGTTTAAGCCCAGGGCGGGGATGATTTCGCCAAATTGGAAGACGATGACGTAGATGGCAACCAGCGCCAGCAGATTGGGGAATGCCTGGATGAGCAGGATGGCTTTCAACAGGGCGAGGCGCCCTGCAAAGCGCAGGCGGGAGAAGGCGTAAGCCGCCATTGTTGTCAGGGAGAGGCTAAGGATGGTGGATAGCCCGGCGACTTTGACCGAGTTGAAGAGCCATGCCCAGTAGTTGAGGTCGCCAAAATTAAAGTTGGGGTCCAGGTTGAAGAGGCGCAGGTAGTTTTTGAACCCGGCGTTAGCGGGGATGAGGCTTTGGGTGGCGAGGGAGTTGCTGTTATCCAGGGAGGCGGAGACAATCCACAACACTGGGAAGATGGCGAAGAGGATGAGCAAAACGGCAACGACCAGGCGCACACCTACACCGAGGCGGCGTTGAAAGGACATGGATGACATCATATTGTTGGGGGTGGCGTTGTTAGACATTTTCACTCACCTCTTCCCACATGTTGGTAAAGCGGTATTGGAACAGGGTAATGCCGCCGACAATGACAAACAGGATGAGCGAGATGGCGGATGCCAGACCATATTGCACGCCGCGCCCGCTGCTGGCGAATGCCAGGTTGTACACGTAACTGATGAGGATGTCGGTGTAGCCAGCCTGTGTGCTTGCTCCGGGAATGGGTGGTCCACCTCCGATGAAGAGGTAGATAAGCCCAAAGTTGTTGAAGTTGAAGACGAAGGAAGCAATGAGCAGGGGACCGACCGACACGAGCAGGAGAGGCAGGGTGATGCTGGTGAACTTCTGCCATACGCCTGCGCCGTCAATGGTTGCGGCTTCGTATAGGTCGCTGGGGATGGACTGCAACGCTCCACTGGTGACGAGCATCATGTATGGGAAGCCGAGCCAGAGGTTGACGAGTAGGATGGCTGCCCGCGCCCAAAATGCTTCGGTTGTCCAGGGGGGTGCCCAGCCGAACATGCCTTCTAGCCCCCGGTTAATCACCCCAAATTCCGGGTTCAGCATCCCGCGCCAGATGAG
>DYNS01000433.1 GCA_020720965.1 Anaerolinea sp.
CCTTTCATTCAGCCCTTCATTTTGCAATCCGGCTTGCCTATTCTCGGCATCTGTTATGGAATGCAGGCGCTGACTCATGCCCTCGGCGGCAAGGTGGATGCCTCCGCCCTGCGGGAATACGGTCACGCTGAGGTGCAGGTAAGCCAACCCTCCGCCCTCTTCCCCGATTCGCGCTTTCAGGCGTGGATGTCGCACGGCGACAAGGTGATACAACTGCCCCCCGGCTTTCAATCCCTGGCGCACACAGAGAATAGCCCCTATGCCGCCATTTACGACCCTGGCAGGCAATACTACGGTTTGCAATTTCACCCGGAGGTCAACCACACCTCCGGCGGCGCCGAAATTTTGCGCCGATTCGTGGTCGAAGTCGCCGGGGTGGAAGCCGCCTGGACTCCCGAATCCATCATCGAGCAGGCGGTGGAGAAAATCCGTCAACAGGTGGGCGATGCGCGGGTGCTGGCAGCCGTTTCCGGCGGAGTCGATTCCTCGGTGGCGGCAGCTCTCGTTCACCGCGCCATCGGCGACCAATTGACGGCAATCTTTGTGGATACCGGTCTGCTTCGCAAAGACGAACCCGAACAGGTGGTAAAAGCCTTTGGCGAGATGTTGGGGGTGGAACTTGTGGCGGTTCATGCCGCCGAAGAGTATTTTTCTGCCCTGCAAGGGCAAACCGACCCGGAGCAGAAGCGCAAAATTGTGGGCGAGAAGTTCATTCGCATCTTTGAGCGTGAAGCCAAAGCCCTGGGGCAGCCTCCCTTTTTGGTGCAGGGAACCATCTACCCCGACGTGGTTGAATCCAGCGCCCCCGACCGCAATAAAGCCGACAAAATTAAAACGCATCACAACGTGGGCGGTTTGCCCAAAGATATGCAGTTCCAACTGGTGGAGCCGCTGCGCTACCTGTTTAAGGATGAAGTGCGGGCAGTGGGAGAGGCGCTTGGGCTGCCCTCCGAGATGGTTTGGCGGCAGCCCTTTCCCGGTCCGGGGCTTACGGTGCGCTGCCTGGGCGAGGTAACGCCCTCCCGCGCCGAAAAACTCCGTCAGGCAGATGCCATTCTCACCCAGGAACTTGCCGCCGCCGGTCTTTTGGGCAAAGGCGCAGGCACAAGCCAGGCGTTTGCCGTGCTGCTGCCGGTAAAATCGGTGGGGGTGATGGGCGACCAGCGTACCTACCAGGAAGCCTGCGTCATCCGCGCCGTGCTGACCGATGATTTTATGACCGCTGATTGGGCGCGAATCCCTTACGAGGTGCTGGCAAAGGTTTCCAACCGCATCGTCAACGAAGTCAACGGCATCAACCGGGTTGTGTACGACATCACCAGCAAGCCGCCCGCCACCATAGAATGGGAGTAAAGATGGAAGAAAAGCAAAGTATCGTTCCCGCCCCGCCGATTCATCCCCTTGCCGCCCTCGCCACCATTGCCCTGGATGGCGTTTTTACCGTGCTGGAAATTCTCGACCCCCTCATGCTTCTGCTCATCAGCGGTGGCATTGGTCTGCTGGGCGGCATCGCCACCACCCTGGTACAGCGATTTGTGGCAAACGATACCTGGGGAGCCGCCGCCGCCAAAGGCATGGTGATGGGAATTGTGGCAGGCGTGCCTTATCCCATTGCCGGAACAGCCGTTGGCGCGCCCCTGCTCATTTGGTCTGGGGTGCATCAGTGGGTTAAACTGCCTGGCAGTGGCAACAACCGGCTGGTGGACGAAGCCGTGCAAACTCCCCGCCTGGAAGACCGCGAGAAGTAAGCCCCGTGTCTTTTTCTGCATTTCTGGCAAAGAGATTTCGCCTTTCGCACCCCTCCGGCGCGAGGGCTTTTCTCTTTAGCCTGCTGCTCGTCCTCACTCTGATTCCCCTACCCGCCCGCGCGCAGGAGGAAGCCCCCCTCCTCACCCTCTTCCCTCCGGAAACAAGCGCCTACCCTACCATCACCTTTCTGTTAGATGCTTTCACCCCGCAGGGCGACTACCTCAAGAACCTCAATCCTGCTCAGGTAAACCTGCTGGAAGACGGCAAAGGTATTACTCCCGACCAGGTGGAAACCTTGCAGCCGGTTTTGCACCTTGCCGTAGCCATCAACGCCGGTCCTGCCCTCGCCACGCGGGATGGATTCGGGCTTTCCCGTTATGACAAACTCACCGCCGTGCTGGATAACTGGGCGCAAGCCCGCCCATCCCAGGAGCAGGACAGCCTGACCCTGGCATGGAACGGCGGGATTGTCGCCTCCCGCTTAACCCCGCTCAACTGG
>DYNS01000434.1 GCA_020720965.1 Anaerolinea sp.
AACCCCACCCCAGACCTCCTCCAGCGCCTCATCGATGCTGACCTGTCGGATGACCTCATCCGCGACCAGATGCTCACCATGCTCATCGCCGGGCACGACACCTCCACCGCCCTCTTTGCCTGGGTATTTGCCCTGCTTGGGCAAAATCCCCAAATCTACGCGGACCTGTTAGAGCAGCTCCGCCAAACCCCCGCCCCCCAAACCCCGCCTCTGCTAGACCAGGTCATCAAAGAAGCCTTGCGCCTTTACCCGCCCATCCACATCGGCAACCGCATCGCCGCCCAGGATGTGACCTTCGGCGAAGGCGAAACCATCCCTGCCGGTTCGCGCATGTTTTACTCCATCTACCTCACCCACCGCGACCCGCAAACCTGGCAAGACCCCAATTCCTTCTGCCCTGCCCGCTTCCTGCGCGGCAACAAAACCCCGCCCCTCAGTTACATCCCCTTTGGCGGCGGACCCCGCGCCTGCATTGGCGCCGCCTTTGGGCAAATGGAAGCCCGTCTCGTCATCGCCGACCTGCTTCGCACCTTCCGCCTGGAATTTCTCAACCCGGAACAAATTCACCCGCACATGGGCGCAACCCTGGAACCCCGCCCCGGCGTTCTCATCCGCCCTACCCGCCTCTCACGCTGACCATGACCTACTTCAACTTCCTCCTCCTCTTCGTTCTCCTCCCCATCCTGCCCTTGCTCCTTCTCCATGGGCTGCAAAAAACGCCCCTCGTGGCGGGCAAAGCCCAACACTTCAACTTCCCCCGCGCTCCCTTCTTCATCGGTGTACACGTTCTGCTTGCCCTCACCTACACCACCCCTTGGGATAACTATCTGGTCGCCACCGGCGTTTGGAACTACAACCCCGACCTAGTCACAGGCATCACCGTCGGCTATGTCCCCCTGGAAGAATACACCTTTTTTGTGCTGGAAACCATCCTTAGCGGCTTATGGTGGTGGCTGCTCGCCCGCCGCTTTTACCCTGCCCCTTTGCCAGCCCCAAAAACCTTTCAGCCCAACCGCCGACTGGTGCTGCTTGCCACCGCCGCCCTCGTCCTTGCCTGGCTCTTCTTCACTTATCAATTCTTCTTCGCCTCCGAGTCGTGGAACTACCTCGGAATCATCTTCTTTTGGGCGCTGCCTGCCATCTTTCCGCAACTACTCTTTGGGGTAGATATTCTCTGGCATTATCGCAAACTGCTCTTCTGGAGCATCTTCATCCCCGGCGCTTACCTCTCCCTTGCAGATATTATCGCCCTGCGTGCTGGAACCTGGCAGATTTCCCCCACCCAAACCCTGGGCATAGACTTCTTCGGCATCCTCCCGCTAGAGGAGGTTGCCTTTTTCTTCATCACCAACACCCTGATAGCCTTTGGCATGACCCTCATGCTTTCCACCCTCGGCTGGCAGCGCTTTGAAGGTTGGAAGGCGCGTGGCTACAAGGGTTTGCCCTAAGCGGCGCGGGCTAGGCGTTCACCCGGCAATAGAGCGGCGTATAGAAAAGAATGCGCCGGGGTAGGGATGCCCACCTCCGCGCCCAAACGCACCACTGTTCCGTTTTGCGCTTCCAACTCGGAGGGGCGACCCTCCGCGTGGTCGCGCTGCATGGAGGCGAGCATGTTCGGGTCGGCGGCGTCGATGAATGCCAGCGTGTTGGCAACTGCCAGAGCGGGCAGGGCGACTCCCAGGGCGCGGGCAACTGCATCCGCTTCTTGCAGGGCGGCAATCAGCAGGGCGCGGCTTTCTGGCAGGGCGCGATATACGCCAATCGGCTGCCTTGTAACCGCCCCCAAGCCAGAGATGGCGGCGATAAACATAAACTTCAGCCACATTGCCGCCTCTATATCCGCCGGAATTTCTGCCCGAATGGAAGGGCAGGCTTGCAGCACGGCAAGGAAGTTTTGCATGGCGGGGGTTATTTTGCCGTCTTTGCGCCCAAATGCCACAAAGGGCTGCACGCCTACATGCTTTATCACCCCCGGAGCCTCCACAAAAGCCGAAATGCGGCACAACCCTCCTAAAACCGCCTCCGCGCCCAGGTGTTGGCGAAGGGTTGCGGGTGCGCCGATGCCGTTTTGCAGGGGGATGACCAGGGTATGTGCGCCCACCAGGGGGCGCATGGCGGCGGCGGCTTCTTCCACCTGCCAGGCTTTGACAGCCACCAAAACCACATCCGCTACGCCTACTTCTTCCGGGTTGGCGCTTGCTTTTGCCGGGGAAATTTCAAAATCGCCATTCACCGATT
>DYNS01000435.1 GCA_020720965.1 Anaerolinea sp.
CGGCGCGTGTTGAAAACCATCATCGAAAAATACAACGGCGGACCGGTTGGCTTGAACACCATCGCCGCCGCCATCAGCGAAGAACCCGATACGATTATGGACGTGGTGGAACCCTACCTGCTCCAACTCGGATTTTTAGACCGAACTCCGCAAGGGCGGGTCGCAACCCGCTCCGCTTATGCCCATTTGGGCTTTGCCTACCCGGAAAACGGCGAACAACCCCGCCTTTTATAACATGCGCCAATTTTTTCTCCCCTCCTACCAACCAACTCTCAACCTAGCAGAAAGCGACTCGAAAGCCCCTGCCCTTTTGCTCTTGCACGGGTTTTCTAATCGCTGGCAGGTTTTCCAAGCGATTCTGCCGCACCTGTTACCGCGTTGGCGAGTTCTCACCCTCGATTTTCGCGGGCATGGCGCTTCTGGGCGAGCGCCGGGGGCTTACACCGCTGCCGGTTTTTATCAGGATGCCGAGGCGGTGCTGCTACACTACGCTACCTCTGCGCCGATTGTCTTATTTGGGCATTCCATGGGCGGCTCTATGGCTTTGCATTTGGCGCAAAACTACCCGCATCTCGTCCGCGCAGTGGCAACCGGAGATGCCTCCCTGCACCTGCAAACCCATATCAACGTGATGAACAACCGCCGTAACACCAAACTCTTTGGTCTGCGCCGCAAACTGGCAGGCAGACCAGCGGAAGAACTGATTCGGCGTGGGCTGCTCCCCGCCCAAGCCGAGGAAATGTCTCTGCTGGACCCGGCGGTGATGGATTTTCACGCCGAGGGGCGGGTGGAGGGCTTTTTTGCGGGCGTGGACGATGTGGATTTTCGCGCCATCCGCTGCCCGGTCTGGCTCTCGCAAGCCGACCCGCAAAAAGGCGGCTTGTTGCAGGACGAGGAGATTCCCCCCGTTTTGGAGGCGAACCCGCACTTTGGCTTTGCCCGCTTCCCACTGGGGCATGACCTGGAAATTGAAAGCGGCATCGCATCTCCCTTTTGGCAAGCCGCCCTGCAATGGTTTGACCGTCTCTAGCCCTCTCCCTCACCCCTGTCGCCATGCAAACCTCCGACTTCGACTACGACCTGCCCGAATCCTTCATTGCCCAAACCCCCGCCGAGCCTCGTGACTCCTCCCGGCTGATGGTTTTGCACCGCCAAAGCGGCAGGTTGGAACACCGCACCTTTGCAGACATTGGCGAATATCTGCGCCCCGGTGATGTGCTGACCCTTAACCAGACTCGCGTTATCCCTGCCCGGCTGGCGGCGCGGAAGGAGACCGGCGGCAAAGCCGAAATTCTGCTGCTGCGCCGCGAATCGGATACGGTGTGGGAATGTTTGGTGGGCGGCAAAGGCTTGGGCTTGGGCAAACGTCTCAGGTTGGAAGACGGCTTACAAGCAGAGGTCATTGCCAGCCTGGAGGGTTCCCGCCGCCGGGTGCGGTTTGAAGAACCGGTGGAGAATCATCTGCCGCGAGACGGGCAAATGCCCCTGCCCCCGTACATCCACCAAAAACTGCAAGACCCGGAGCGTTACCAGACTGTGTACGCCAAGACCCCCGGTTCTGCCGCCGCGCCCACTGCCGGGCTGCATTTTACGCCCCGGCTGATGGAGGCGCTGCGGGCGCAGGGGGTTTTGTTTGCGGAAGTGACCCTGCATGTGGGGCTGGATACTTTTGCTCCCGTCACCGAAGCCGACCCTCAGGAGCATCTCATCCACACCGAATGGTGCGAGGTGACCCCACAGGCAGCCCAGACCCTTAACGCGGCGAGGGCGGCGGGCGGGCGGATTGTGGGGGTCGGCACGACCAGCGTGCGTACCCTGGAAAGCGCCGCCCAACCGGATGGGCGTTTGCAAGTCTTTGCTGGCTCCACTGCTTTGTTTATTTTACCGGGCTACCGTTACCGCGCTGTGGATGCGGTTGTGACCAATTTTCACCTGCCGAAATCCACCCTATTGATGATGATGAGCGCCTTTGCCGGGCGCGAGACGATGCTGAACGCCTACGAGACTGCCAAAAGGGAGGGCTATCGCTTTTTCTCGTTTGGCGATGCCATGTTGATTGTGGAATGACCGAGGAACAACTGCTGCCGGGTTTGCTCTCTTGTCGGCTTTGCCCGCGCCTGGTGGCTTGGCGCGAGCAGGTGGCGCGTGAGAAGCGCAAAGCCTACCGTGCCGAGACGTATTGGGGCAAGCCCGTTCCTGGGTTTGGCGACCCGGCGGCGCGGGTGATGGTGGTGGG
>DYNS01000436.1 GCA_020720965.1 Anaerolinea sp.
CCGTGTCGAATGAGGTAGAGGGTTGTCATGGTTCCCGCCGTATAATTTTGAGAATTTCGCGCAAGGGTTCGCGCAGGGCATCAAATTGGGTTTTGACCACTTCCAGGGCTTCTTTGGGAATTTTGGAAACATGCCCGCCTGCCTCGCGCACAAGTTGCAAGTAGCGATTGTGAAGGTGGGATAACTGTTTTTGAGAGCGGCTAAGGTTGGCATCTAACTGGGTTTGCTCTTCGGCGGTGAAGTTGCCAAACTGGTATTCAAAAATTTCGGTCTGAATTTCGCCAAACAGGGCGCGGTACAACTCCACTGCGACATATTTGCTGATGAGGCGGGTGCGCCCTTCTTTTTCCAACCGCCGGACACTGACCTGTACCTGAGCATTATTCAACACCCGCAAAGGGCGATGCTGACTGGCACGTTTTACCAGTTCGTGGTCTTCTGCCATCTTCAGGGTTTCGTCAAAGCCACCAATGCGCCGAAACAGCCGCCGCGAGATGATGATGCAGAAGCCGGGAGCGTGCGGCTCGGTAAATTGACCGACTTTGATGGCAAGGTTGGCGAAGTCGTGCAGAACGCCATCCAGCACGCTGGAAGAGAGGGGGACGATTTCGCAGGTTGCCAGGTCTAAAAAGCGGTCTTCCAACTCGCCGGAGGCTTTTTCTAAAAAGTCGGGTTGGATGCGGGTGTCGGCATCTAAAAAGACGAGAAATTCGCCCTGGGCTGCTTCTGCCCCCCGGTTGCGCCCAACGGCAGGCATTCCGCCTGGCACAAGCCGCGCCCCGGCAGAGAGGGCAAGTTCTGGCGTGCCGTCTTGCGAACCAGCATCCGCGATGATGGTTTCAAAATCTATGAAGGTTTGGGCTTGCAAGTCGGAGAGCAGGTTGGGCAGCAGAATGGCTTCGTTGAGGGTGGGGACGACAATGCTAAAACGCATTATTTGATGCTCCTTTTGAGGTTGTCAATTTTCTCCTGGGGTAGGGGAGGCAGGTGTGTTTCGGTTTCTATGCCCAGGGCTTGTTTTTGGGCGGCGCGCCAGGCGGCGAGGCGGTTTTGCACCTGCACCTCGTAGCCCTGAGCGGAGGGGGTGTAAAAATAAGTTCCGAGCAGGCGTTTAGGCAGGTATTGCTGAGGGGTGAAGTGCGCTTGGGATTCGTGCGGGTACTGATAGCCTTTGCCCTGCCCGGTTGCTTCGCGGTCACGGTTGCCATCCTGCAAATGTTTGGGGACGGAGCCTGCGCCCTGCTGCTCTATCAGTTGCATGGCGCTAAAATACGCCCCGGCGCTGTTGGATTTGGGAGCGGTTGTAAGGTAGAGGGTGGCTTCTACAATCGGGTAAATGCCTTCGGGAAGTCCGATGAAGTCGAAGGCTTGGGCGGCGGCGGAGGCAACGACAAGCCCTTGCGGGTCTGCCATGCCAATATCTTCCCCCGCTAAGATGATTAACCGGCGCAGGATGAAGCGCGGGTCTTCTCCGGCGTAGAGCATTTTTGCCAGCCAGTATAGCGCCGCGTCTGGGTCGGAGCCGCGCACCGATTTGATGAAGGCGGAGATGGTGTCATAGTGCGCGTCTCCGTCTTTGTCGTATAGCACAGCGCGGCGTTGAATCGATTCCTGGGCAACTTCCAGGGTGAGGTGGATGATGCCGTCTTCGCCCGGCGGGGTGGATTCGATTGCCAGTTCCAAGGCGTTAAGGGCGTTGCGAGCGTCTCCGGTTGCCATTTCCACCAGGTGGGCGCGGGCTTGGGGATGAAAGTGAATGTTGCGGCTGCCGAATCCGCGTTCCGGGTCGGAGATTGCCCGGTCCAGGAGCATTCCCACTTCTGTCTGGTTCAGGTGGCGTAACTGAAAGATGCGCGAGCGGCTGACAAGGGCTTGGATGACCTCGAAGAAGGGGTTTTCGGTGGTCGCGCCGATGAGGGTAACGGTTCCGTTTTCCACAAAGGGCAGGAGGGCATCTTGTTGGGCTTTGTTCCAGCGGTGAATTTCATCCACAAAGAGGATGGTGCGCTGTTTGTAAAGGCGGCTGCGCTCGGCGGCGCGGTCTACCACTTGGCGCAGGTCGGCTTTTCCGGCGAGGATGGCGGAGAGGGTCTCGAAGTGGCTTTTGGTCTGGTTGGCAATGACCTGCGCCAGGGTGGTTTTTCCGAGACCGGGAGGGCCACGCAACAGTACATGATCGAGGGATTCGTTTGGCTGCCGGGCTGCTTTTACGAAGATCTTCAGGTTTTCGATGATA
>DYNS01000437.1 GCA_020720965.1 Anaerolinea sp.
TGCTGCCGTGCATGGTGAAGGCGGCAATGGCGGCTACGTCCCGGTCGCGGGCGATGGCGTAAGCGGCGCGGGCCATGGCGGCGGCATCCGAGTCACCCAAGCCGTCCTGTTCGCGGGAGAGGCTGTTGCCCCACTCGCGGAAGTGGCTTTCGGCTTCGCGCACAATTCTATCCATCAGGCTCACGGCTTCCACCGGGTATTCACCGGCGGCAGTTTCACCAGAGAGCATCACCGCGTCTGTGCCGTCAAAGACGGCGTTGGCAACATCGGAGGCTTCGGCGCGGGTGGGCAGGGGGTTGTGAATCATCGATTCCAGCATTTGGGTGGCGGTGATGACGAGTTTGGCTTTGGCGTTGGCGGCAGAGATGATGCGTTTTTGCACCACCGGAACCCGCTCCGGGGGCATTTCCACGCCCAGGTCGCCGCGTGCCACCATCACGCCGTCCACCGCTTCCAAAATCGAGTCCAGGTCGTCCAGGGCTTCGGGGCGCTCCAACTTGGCGATGATAAGCGGGCGGGGCTGATTTTCCGGCAGCAGGCGCTTCACCGCGTGCCGCACCTGAATGACATCCTGCACCGAGCGAACGAAGGAGATGGCAACCGCTTCCACACCTTGCTTTAACCCAAATGCCAGGTCGGCTTCGTCTTTCTCCGTAAAGCCGGGGATGCGTAGGCGCACGCCGGGCAGGTTGATGCCCTTGTTGGAGGTGAGTGTTCCGCCGACCACCACCCGCGCCATGAGAGTCTGCTTTTTGACGGAGGTGACAACCAACACGAGCCGCCCATCGTCCAGTAGGAGGCGGTCGCCGGGGTGAACCGACTCGAAGAGTTCCGTAAAGGTGACGGGGATGAGGGCTTCGCTGCCAGCCGGGGGCGGGTCGGACTGGTAGTAGAGGTGAACCAGGTCGTCCTGGTAGAGGAGGAGGGGTTGGGGCAAAACGCCCACCCGCAGTTTGGGACCCTGCATATCCAACAAAAGCCCCACCGCCACTTCCAACCGCTCTGCCACCGCCCGAATGCGTTGAATGCGGGCGGCATGTTCTTCGTGCGTGCCGTGCGAGAAGTTAAGGCGGGCGACATTCATCCCGGCTTTTATCAGTTTTTCCAGGGTTTCTTCGTCCTGGCTTGCGGGTCCAATCGTTGCAACAATTTTGGCTTTTCGTTCCATCATACAAATATCCTTAAGAAAAAAATGGCGTAGATAAGGTCACAGGGGCGCAGATGCGCCCCTGTGAAAGTATTTTACCCGGAAATGTGACTTTATTTGTGCTAAATGTAACGAAGCGCCCGTGCCTGGGTTTGCAATTCTTCTCGGAACTGCGGATGAGCGATGTTGATGAGCGCCTGGGCGCGTTGGCGGATGGTTTTGCCATACAGTTCCGCCACGCCGTATTCCGTCACCACAAAGCGGACGTGATTGCGGGTGGTAACTACCCCTGCGCCCTGCTTGAGCATGGGAGCAATTTTGCTCACCAAGGAGCCGTCCCGCATCAGCGAGGCGCTGGGCATGGCGATAATGGGCACGCCGCCTTTGGAGCGGGAAGCGCCGTAGATGAAGTCTAACTGCCCGCCCACGCCGGAATATAGTTTGGGACCAATTGAGTCGGCGCAGACCTGCCCGGTGAGGTCTACCTCGATGGCGGAGTTGATGGCGACCATCCGGTCGTTTTGGGCAATGACAAAGGGGTCGTTTACGTATTCGGTGCGGTGAAATTCGATGAGGGGGTTGTTATCCACCCAATCGTAGAGGCGTTTGGTGCCGAGGATGAACCCTGCCACGATTTTGCCGGTGTGAATGGTTTTGCGGGCGTTGGTGAGCACCCCGGCTTCCACCAGGTCTATTACGCCTTCGGCAAAGAGTTCGGTGTGAATGCCCAAATCCTTTTTGTGGAAGAGGTATTTCAGGACGGCATCCGGGATGGCGCCGATACCCATTTGCATGGTTGCCCCGTCTGGGATTAAGTCGGCTATGTACCCGGCGATTTTTTCCACAATTTCGGCATCGCCTTCTTCTGCCATACGCATTTCCACAATGGGGTAGTTGACCGGGATGATGGCGTTGAGGCGGCTGACGTGAATGAAGGAATCGCCCAGGGTACGGGGCATTTGTTCGTTCACTTCCGCAATCACAAACCGGGCCGACTCGGCAGCGGATTTTGTCAGCCCCACTTCCACGCCAAAGGAGCAGAAGCCGTGTTCATCTGGCGGGGAGACGTGAATGATGGCGACATCTAG
>DYNS01000438.1 GCA_020720965.1 Anaerolinea sp.
GCACCCAAACCCAGGAGCGTGCCGCCGCCCAAGCCGCCCAAGCCGCCCGCCGCCAAACCGAGGTGGAAGAATCCCTCCGCAGCCTGGAGACGGATAAAACCAACCTATTGGAGCGCGAACAAGACCTGAACAGTCAGTTGGAAGCCCTGCGCCTGCAAATGGAGCCTGCCGAAGCCCAACTCGCCGAAGCCGAGCAGCAAGAAGTGACCCTGCAAGAGCAGGAAGCCGCCGCGCAGCGTTCTTTGGCAAACGTGGAGCGTTTTAACGCCCAGGCGCAACTGGAACTGACCCGCAAGCAAGAAGCCCTGGATACCCTACGAAGGCGCATTGAGGAAGATTTTGGCTTAGTGCAGTTTGAATATGAACCTTCCGTCACCGGGTCTGTGCCCCTGCCCCTGGGCGAGATGGTGCAAACCCTGCCCCTCGTCCTGACCCTTGCCCCAGAGTTGGAAGACAGCCTGGCGCAAAAACGCGCTCAAATTCGGCGCATGGGCGCGGTGAACATGGAAGCCCAGCAGGAATACGAAGCCGTAAAAGAGCGTTACGCCTTTATGACATCCCAAGTGGAAGACCTGAAGCAAGCCGAAACCAGCCTGCGCCAGGTGATTGCCGAACTGGATGAAGTGACCCGAAAAGAATTTACCAAAACTTTTGAGGCAGTCGCCGCCGAATTTAAGGTCATCTTCACCCGCTTGTTTGGCGGCGGCTCCGCCCGTCTTATCCTCACCGACCCGCAAAACCTGACCGATACCGGCATCGACATCGAAGCCCGTTTACCTGGCAGGCGGGAGCAGGGGCTTTCTCTCCTCTCCGGCGGCGAACGCTCGCTGACGGCAATCTCGCTTGTCTTTGCCCTGCTCAAAGTTTCGCCCACCCCCCTGTGCGTCATGGACGAAGTGGACGCAATGTTGGATGAGGCCAATGTAGGGCGTTTTAGAGACCTGCTCAACGACCTGAGCAAGCACACCCAATTCATCGTTGTCACCCACAACCGCAACACCGTCCAGGCGGCGGATGTCATCTACGGCATTACCATGGGCAGAGACTCTGCCAGCCAGCAAATCTCTCTCAAACTGGATGAAGTGAGCGATGAAATGCTCGGCAGAGCCTGAGCTGGCAGGGGGTTACAACTCCCCCTTAAACGCCTCATCCAACACGGACGCCATCAACGCGGACAACTCCCGCTCCGTCTCAGCCTGGATTGCCCGCAACGCGGACACTTGCGCCTGCAACCCATCCAGGTACGTCGTAGACCCTAAAGGTCTCCTTGGCTGACGGATACGCTGTTTGCAGGTATTCTTTGCCAGACGTGACAAAGGTTCACGCGAAAGACCTTTAGGGTCTATAACCTACCAGAAAACGCCCGATCCAACACGGACGGCAGCAACGCGGACAACTCCCGCTCCGTCTCAGCCTGCCTGGCCCGCAGCGCGGACACTTGCGCCTGCAACCCATCCAGGTACGTCGTAGACCCTAAAGGTCTCCTTGGCTGACGGATACGCTGTTTGCAGGTATTCTTTGCCAGACGTGACAAAGGTTCACGCGAAAGACCTTTAGGGTCTATAACCTACCAGAAAACGCCCGATCCAACACGGACGGCAGCAACGCGGACAACTCCCGCTCCGTCTCAGCCTGCCTGGCCCGCAGCGCGGACACTTGCGCCTGCAACCCATCCAGGTACGCCACCAGCCGCCGCTGTTCTTCAAAGTTTAGTTGGGGAATCACAAATTGGCGTATCGTTTTCATGCCAAGGTCAGCCATTCCCGAACCTCGAATACCTTTTATCGCCTGCTCTTGCACATAAGGCGAAATGGACATCCAATACAAAAATCTTCCGTCAACCAGTTTAGGATTAGGGCGAATTACCGCAATGCTGTAGGATGCTAGAAATTCCCTGTCGGTGTCAACATATCGAGCCGCTCCAATTGTTCCATATCTTGCCATCAAAATATCACCCTTTTGTGGGCAAGCCTTTTTTGATAGCCGAACAAAGTCTTCGCGGGTTATCTTTTTAGAATTTTCAAAATCAATCTTGCCGTTTTTCTTGAAATCTTTAGGGGAAATAAAAGCAACACCTTCATCTTGCCCTTCGGGCATTTCATGGTTCATATCGCCAATAAAAAGTGTCAAATCTTCAAGCAATTTAGGTTGATGAGATGCCAAAAGGTCTTTTGTTATTTGCGAAAGTGTAGCATTTAGTAAACTTTCTGCTTCCTCGCTCGCCTCCCTGCG
>DYNS01000439.1 GCA_020720965.1 Anaerolinea sp.
GGGGGTTGGGAGGTCGGTTGTGGATGGGTCATGGGGTTAGTTGAGGCGGATGCGCGGGTCTACGTAGGCGTAGGAAATATCTACCAGCAGGTTAATGACCACAAAGCCAACCGCAATGACGAGGGTGAAAGCCTGCACGATGGCGTAATCGCGGGCGGTGATGGCATCGTATAAAATGCGCCCCACGCCGGATAAGCCGAAGATGGTCTCCGTCAGCACTGCGCCGCCCAGCAGGTTGCCAAATTGCAAGCCGATGATGGTGACGAGGGGCAAGAGGGCGTTGCGGAAGGCGTGTTTGAGGATGACAACCCCGTAGCGCAAGCCTTTGGCGCGGGCGGTGCGGATGTAGTCCTGCCCCAGCACGTCCAGCATGGCGGAGCGTGTCATGCGGGCGATTAATGCCATGGGGATGGTTCCCAGCGCCAGGGCGGGGAGTATGAGGTGGCGGATGGAATCCCAGAGCAGGCTGCCGTTGAAGGTTAGAATCCCGTTGAGGATGTTGAGGCGGCTGATAAATTCTGCCAGCGCGTGGGATGCGGTGTTGGGGACGAGGGGCAGTTGCCACACTTCAAAAAAGGGCGGGGCGATGATGCCAGGGTCTAGCCTGCCGGAGGGGGGCAGCCAAAAGGGGGTCCCCTTAAGCAGCAGAGAGAAGAAGTATGCCAGCATTAAACCGAGCCAGAAAACTGGCATGGAAACCCCGGTGTTTGCCCAGACCATGGTGGTTACATCCACCCAGGAGTTGTGTTTGACTGCTGAAAGTACGCCCAGAGGAATGCCAACCAGCAGGCTGATGGTGAGCGCCGCCAGGCTGAGTTCGATGGTGGTTGGCAGGCGTTCTACCAGCAGGGCGGTGACGGGTTGGGCAAAGCGGAAGGATTCGCCCAGGTCGCCGGTGAGGACTTCTTTGACGTAGATGGCAAATTGGGTGGGGATGGGTTCGTCCAGCCCGTGCCGGTGAATGAAGTCATCGCAGATGGCATCGGTGGCTTTTTCTCCCAAGATGGCGCGGCAGGGGTCGCCGGGTATCATCCGCGCCAGGGCAAAGGTGACGAAGAGAATGCCGATGAGGACGGGGATGCTGGAGAGTATGCGTCTGAGAAGGTAGGTCGCCATGATTTCCTTGCGTAGCGTGCCGGATGAAAGGAGGGCAAGCCCTAAAGGCTTGCCCTCCCAAAAGCGTGAAGAAAACTATTGAGCGGGGGCGTTGAGGAAGGAGCCGAATAGGGCGTTGAAGTAGGTGAAGCCGCCGGTGTTGCCCTTGTGCAGGGGGGAAGCAGCATCCCATTGCAGGTTGAGGGAGGCGACTACGTCGGCTGCATCTAACCCGAAGCCGTTGTGGAATTTGACTCCCTGGCGCAGGGTGCAGGTCCACTCGGTGAGGTCGGCGTTGGCTTCGCATTTTTCTGCCAGGCCGGGAACGACATCCGTGCCGCCGATTTCATACGCCATAAGGGCTTCTGTCACCTGCTCGCAGCCGCGCAGGGATTCGCCATCGGTTTCATCGGCGCAGAAGAGCGAGATGGGTTCGGCGTTTTGCATCCAGACGAAGGTTTCGGCGCCGTTGGACATGACAGAGAAGGCTTCGTTGCCGAGGGGGCTGGCGTGAGCGCCTTCTACGGCGGCTTTGTAGGCAACGGCGGAGCCGCCGTGTGCAATCGGAATCATCGGGGCGTGCTGGCGGATGAGGTCGTTGGCTTTGGCGTAGAGGGGTTCGCGGGCGGCGTTGTCTGCCAGAGCGGCGGCTTCTTTGAGGGTGGCGGTGATGTCGTCAAACTTGGTGCCGAATTGTTTGGAGGAGCCTGCGCCGAAGTGATAGTCCAGGAAGTTGGTTTGGTCGGGGTAGTCTGCGCCCCAGCCGAGGAGGTGTAAACCCTCCAGAGAGCCGGAGTCTGCGGCATCCAGGAAGGCGCCGGATTCCATGACGACAATTTCCACGTCGATGTTCAGGTTTTCTTTCAACTGTGCCTGAATATCCTGGGCAACGATGCCGGGTTGGGGCAGGTAGCCGCGCACAACGTCACGGTAATACAATTTGGTGGAGAAGCCATCCGGCAGACCGGCTTCGGCGAGGAGTTCTTTGCCTTTGGCGGGGTCAAACGCATACCAGGCTTCGCCCGCGCAGCCGCCGGGGATGGAGCAGGGGGTGAAGTGGCTGGCGACTTCGGAACCGGCGGGGTAGAAGTTCTTCACAATCCGGTCGCGGTCTATGC
>DYNS01000440.1 GCA_020720965.1 Anaerolinea sp.
CCGTGACTGTGCAGGTATTCTAAAAGCCCCTCCACGTTAGACATCACCAGCAAAAACAAAGGCGCGAGCAAGGCTGCCAAAATCGGTTTGCGCCTGCTGACGGGGGCAAGCAGGTCATAGAGCAAGCCATAGGCTCCGGCGGCGCTCAGGGCAAAGACCAGCGCCAACATCAGGTTAAACGCAGAGCCACCGCCGGTAAAGGTCAGTTTTGCCAGCATCGCCGCCATGACATAACCAAAGTAGTAATAAGAGATGGCATAGCCGGAGAGCCAGGGGTCATGAGGCGGAAAATCCTCCGAGCGCAAAATGGCATTGATGAACGCCATTTCCATCGGCTTTTCGGTGCCAACATTCTCCGGGTTGTTGGCGCGGATAAATGCCATAGCAGCAAAAGCCACCAAAAAGAGAACTTCCACCGCCAGCACATACCCGCGATGGCGCGAGAACCAAGCTTCCCAATGCGCCAGGGGATGACGCAAAAACGCCCAACCGCCCAACCCTGCCAGCAAAGCCAGGGCGAACAAAAGCCCGGCGGCGTTGTTGGCTAAAATGCCAAAAGAAGCCAGCAGCCAAAAAGAGAAAGCCCACAAAAGCAAGCCCAAAGCCCGGCTAAGGGCATATCCGCGCCCCGACAGGGCGGGCAAAAGAACATATGCCAGCGGAAAAGTGAGCAGCCCCAACAGGGTGACGAGGAGATACCAGAGAAGGAAAGACAACATAGGAAAAGAGGGGGAACGGGGAAAGGGGAAAAGAAAAGCCCCGGAATCATACCATAGGGCAAACCGGGGACGGGAATGGCTCAGGCAACGGCAACCTGCTTAAACCAACGCGCCAGTGCAAAAGCCGCCGCAAACGCCAGCAGGTTAAGCAAAACAAAAAAGGAAATGACTCCCCATAAACCGCTGCCAAAAATGGGAGAGGGAGGCGGGTGCATAATATTGTCGGCGGAAGAAAAAGCCACCCGCAAAACGACCACAAAAACCAGGTTCGTAGCAGAGATAAGCCCAGGCTTGCCCAGCAGCCATAGCCCGGCTTGCAACAAAATCGCCGCCACCGCAAAACTAAGCGCCAACCGAAAGCGCGGTTCCGCCAAAAACAACCCGTTCCAGTTGGCTTGCATCGCCAGCATGGAAAGCGGCAGGTAACTGACCCAAAAAACCGTCCCCGCCCGCCCCCAGGCTGCCGACCAGGCGTGAAAATCGGCGCGGCGCAACACAAAAGCCAGCAAACCCGCCGCCGCCGCCAAACCAAAAGCCGCCTCCGCAGACATGACCCAGGCGCCGTGCAGGTACACCAGGCGCACATTTGCCCCCAAAGACCGTTCTTCCGGTCCCACAAGAGCCAACAGGGCAATAACAGCCAGCAAAGCAAAAAAAACAACCAGGGGAAATTTGAAGATACGCATGGGCAAATTGTACTTGGAGATGCAGGTAAAATAAAGCAATGATTACCTCCCCCCACAACCCGCGCATCAAACTCATTCGCTCGCTTGCCGGGCGAGCCAAAGACCGGCGCGAAGCCGGTCTCTTCCTGGCGGAAGGCGCTCGCCTGCTGGAAGACGCGCTGGAAACCGGCTGGGAAATTTCCTTTGCCCTCTTCAGCAGCGAAGCCTCCGCCAGGGGGCTAAAAGTGGCAGAACGCCTCCGCGCCGCCGGGGTGGATGTGGAAGAAGCCACGCCCGAAGCCCTGAAGAGCGCCAGCGAAACCGAAAATTCTCAGGGGATTTTAGCCGCCCTGCGCCTTTACAGCCTGCCCCTGCCCCCCAACCCAACCCTCATCCTGATTCCTGACCAGGTACGCGACCCCGGCAACCTGGGCGCTCTCCTCCGCACCGCCGCCGCAGTCGGCGCGGATGCAGTCATCATCCCCCCCGAAACCACAGACCCCTACGCGCCCAAAGTCCTGCGCGCCGGGATGGGCGCACACTTTCATATCCCCCTCGCCAGCCTGGGGTGGGAGGAAATTCGCGCCCATTTGGCGGGCAAAACTACCTTTCTGGCAGATGCCGGTGGAACGGTATCCTTTTGGGATGCCGACTTCCGCTCCCCCTGCGCCCTGATTGTGGGCAGCGAAGCCGCCGGAGCCAGCCAAAACGCCCGCGCCCTGGCGCAGGTTACAGTAAATATTCCAATGCCGGGTAAAATAGAATCGCTTAACGCCGGGGTTGCCGGTGCCGCGCGCCTGCGCGGTCAGCGCACCCGGTTCGATGC
>DYNS01000441.1 GCA_020720965.1 Anaerolinea sp.
CCCCTGCGGCGCATCCCCCGTCACAAAGCCCGCCAGTACCCCGCGCAGTTGCACCGGCTTGCCTTTCAACATCGTATTCAGCCCGGCCAGATCGAACTCACCCAAATTCAGCCGCGCCGATCCACCTTCCTTGCCAGCACGCCACTGCCCCTGCATACAAACCTGCGCGGTGCCCGGCGAAGTGGTCAACAACCCACACCATGACGGTAAGGTAAACTGATCCGCCCCCGCCACCAGCTCCACCGGCTGGGTACTGACCCATGAGCCGACCGGCGTGTTATCCAGCGCGGCGCTCTGGATGCGCAGGCGTTCCAGTGTGCCATCCCACGCGCCTTGTGCTTGCAGATTCAAACGCAAGCCGGATTTACTCCCTCCCCCCTCGCGGGGGAGGGTTGGGGAGAGGGGGGAGCCGCTTGCTCCGACCTTAGTCGATACCGCCCCCTGAACCAGTTCCACCCGCAAATCATGCGCCCTAGCCTGCCCACGCAGATTCACGTTCAACGACTCCAGCACAGGCTTATCGCCCTGGCGCAAGCCCTTAGCCTCCAACACCAAGTTCAGCGTCGCATCAGGCTGCAATCCACCTTCCGCCTTGAGATCAAGCGCCGCCAGATGTCGATCCTGCCAACCCAGGTTTTGCCCCTGCACATCGGCCTTCAGGCTGGGCACCGCCACCGTCCCGCTTAAAGCAAAGTTCGCTTGCGCCTGCCCCGTGGCCTGCGGCAAAAACTCAGCCAAATTGGCGGAATTCAGCGTTCCCGACACATCCAGCGTCTCGCCTACGTCACCTTTGAATGCCAAGGTGCTCGCCCCCGAGCGCAAAGCGAAGGTTTCGATGGTCACATTGGGCACCGCACGCGGCACCACGCCCGTCGCCAGCTCCGCCTGTTGTGCCGCGACGCGCTCATCGGCCAGATTCCACGAGGCGATCTTGGCGCGCAAACTCGCCTCCAGCGGATAACCGCGCAACTGGCCATGCACGCGCTCCAGCTCTAGCACACCCACCGGCCGACCATCCTGCAACACACCCTCGACGTGCGCACTGAGCGCCAGTTCGCCCACCCAATCCGGTACAAAACGCTCGGGGCGCAGTTTTTCCACCTGCATGTCCAGCGCCCACGCCAACCCCTCAGTCCAGTTCACCTGCCCCGAAGCCAACGCGCGCGTATCGTTTTGGTTCAGCTCCACGCGCTCCACCACCGCCCCGCCCTGCGTCCCCTTGACCACCACATCCACGGATACCCCAGCCAAACGCGGTGCCCATTCCGGTGATAAAAAAACCGCCAGCATGGGGTTGTCTGTCAGATTCAGCGGATCAACATGCAGATTCAAAGCCCAAGGCCGCTCGGCGTTCAACGCGCCCAAATTCGCGGTCAGCTGCGCCACAAACGGCTGAGTAATCGCCTGTTCAAGTAGCAGTTGATCCAATAACCCGGCCAGCTTGCCCTGCCCCTCCAGGGTCGTTTTACCCAGCGGGAGCGACCACGCCAGAGAAAAATTCAGCACATCCTGCGGACGCAAAATCCCGCCTGTCCCTCCTTTTGGCTCCGCTTTTGCAAGGGGGGGGATGACCGCGCCATCGGCTGTGGGAAGGGTTTCTTCATCAACCAAGCCCCCTTTTGCAAGGGACGGGATACCCGCGCCATCAGTTGTGGTGTGAGCGCCTTCATCAACCAAGCCCTCTTTTGCAAGGGGCGGGATACCCGCGCCATCAGTTGTGGTGTGAGCACCTTCATCGGCTAAGCCCCCTGTTTCAAGAGCAGGAGTAGCCCCCCAATGACCGCCAATATTTACGCGTGAATCGGCCAGGCCCACCAAACCCTCAAGCTGAAGGTGCTGAAGGTGCAAGCCATCATGATCCAGCGACAACCGCGCATCAAGCCTGTGCAACAGCGGTTGGGTATCCACATCGGCAACCCCAGGGGTCGCTGCAGGAATCGCTTCTTCGATCACCACCGGTTTGGGTTCGAGAATCGGTTGCCCTTCAGGCGTAGCGGTTGGCAGCGGAAGGATGGGAGTCGGCTCAACCGCGCCGCTCGCGGTCGGCTCAATCACCGGACCGCCCCCAAGCCGCCGCAAGCTCACCCCATCCACCTGAAAATCATCCACATACACATCAAACGGCAAGGCCAGCCCCGCCCAAGGCTCACTGACCTCCTCCTTGGGTGTCGCCGCGTCCGCCACATCCACCCGCACCCCGCTCAGCCA
>DYNS01000442.1 GCA_020720965.1 Anaerolinea sp.
CACCCTGCGCCGCGTCTACTTCCTCACCGAGACAGACCTCTCACCCCTCGCCACTGCCTACGCTCGCGCACGCGGTGCCGACCGGCTCTGCTCCTTTGGCGATTTCATCGCCCTTTCCGATGAAGTGGACGAATCCACCGCCCGCCTCATCAGCCGCGAAGTATCGGACGGAGTCATCGCCCCGGCATACCACCCCAAAGCCCTGGAAATTCTCCGCGCCAAAAAAGGCGGAAAATACACCGTCCTGCAAATAGACCCCGCCTACGAACCGACCCTCCAGGAAACCCGCCAGGTCTTTGGCATTACCCTGGAACAACGCCGACACGACCGCCTTGTCACCCCCGCCGACTTTGCCAACCTCGTCACATCCAACAGAGACCTGCCTTCCAGCGCCCTCCGCGACCTGATGGTGGCATGGATAACCCTCAAATACACCCAATCCAACTCCGTTTGTTTTGTCAAAGACGGGCAAGCCATTGGCGTAGGCGCGGGGCAGCAATCCCGCGTTCACTGTGTGCGCCTCGCCGGTCAAAAAGCGGATTTATGGTATCTGCGCCAGCACCCGGAAGTGTTAGACCTACCCTTTCAACCTGCCGCCAAACGCCCGGAACGCGATAACGCCATAGACCAGTTCCTGCGCGATGACATCACCCCCGCCGAAAAAGCCGCCTGGGGCGAGATTTTCACCCACACCCCGCGCCAACTCAGCCCCCAAGAAAAACACGACTGGCTCGCCACCCTGCGCGGAGTCAGTCTCGGCTCTGACGCTTTCTTCCCCTTCTCCGATAGCATTCATCGCGCCGCCGCCAGCGGTGTGCAATACGTCTTCGAGCCGGGCGGCTCCGCCCGCGATGCCGAAGTTATTGCCGCCGCCGACCACTACGGCATGACCATGGCGTTCACCGGTGTGCGCCTCTTCCATCACTAAACAGCCTTACCGATGAAAGATACCCCTCCCTTCGTTGTTCTCATCTCTGGTAACGGCAGCAACTTGCAAGCCATTTTAGATGCCCTGCCCGGCAGCGTTTCCGCCGTCATCAGCAACCAACCCCAAGCCTATGGGCTTGTCCGCGCCCAGCAGGCGGGCTTGCCTGCCATTGCCCTCCCCCGCCTGCCAGAAGAACCCCGCCGGGCATACGACACCCGCCTGGTAGAGCAAGTCGCCGCCTATCAGCCCGCCTACGTCATTTTGGCGGGCTGGATGCGTTTGCTCACAATGAACTTTTTGGGGCAGTTCCCTGGGCGGGTTATCAATCTGCACCCCGCCTTGCCCGGAACCTTCCCTGGCACCCACGCCATAGAACGCGCCTACCAGGCTTTTCAGCGTGGAGAAATCTCCCATACCGGAATCATGATTCACCTTGTGCCGGACGAAGGCGTGGACAACGGACCCCTCCTCGCCACTGCGGAGGTTCCCATCTACCCGGATGATGCGCTGGAAACCCTCGAAGAGCGCATTCACACCGCCGAACATGCCCTGCTGGTACAGACCTTGCAGAAAATTCTTGCCACCCTATGACCTCCTCCTCCCGCCCTGCTTCGTTGAGCCTTTTATTTGCCCTGCTGACCCTCATTTCTTTTTGCGTGGGTGCTGCCCCCATTCCGCTAACCGCCCTTGTCTGTTACCCCGCCGCCTTGCTGACCGGTGTCCTCGCCCTTTTCAACGGCTTTCAAGCCCTGGCAGCCTCCCCGGAACAGCCACAGCGCACCTTTGCGCTCATCGGCATCTGGACTGGCGTTTTGGTGATATTGGCGGTGCTATGCGCTTCCACCCTCAGCATATTGCTCATCAACGGCGGCTTGGAATATTTGCAAAACCTATGGCAGGCGCAGTAGGCTTGCTCTTTTTCACTCTGTGCCGCGCTGCAGCAATTCCAAATCTAAAATTCGAGATGACCGCCAAATGCGAGCGTTGACGGGTGTGTCAACAGAGAAGTTAGAAGTGCTGGAACCGGCGAGGAGGATGTCGTTGTTTTGGCGGTGTTCCAGCACGCCGTTTTCTGCGTAACGCCGGTCTGGGATGCTGTAGGGGACCTGGTTGGTGAGGAGAGGTGCGGCGGCGAGCGTTTGGGCTTGGCGGAGCAGTGGGATGTTGAAGTTGCTGATGCCGAGGTGTCGAACCCGCCCTTCGCGATAGTGGCGGACATTTTATGGGCTTCATCGCAGACAATCAAATCCCAGCGGCAATCGGGGGTTTTTAGTTTT
>DYNS01000117.1 GCA_020720965.1 Anaerolinea sp.
GTCTCGAAATCGCTACCGCTCCTCCTTGAAACCATTTTTAGATTTGGAATTGCTGGTATGAGGCTCAGGCCTCGGGTCTCGCCCACTTGGTAAAGTTCACTCAGACGCTCTCAAACTGGTGGGATGAGTTCCTGAACTATTTCAACGAAGGCTTCACCAGTGCAGTAGTTGAAGGTTTGAACAACGCCATTCGTGGCACCATTCGCCGGGCTTACGGCTACCTTGTGTTTGAAAATTTCCGATTACACGTCATGGTTGAGCATGGCAACTTACCCCATCCTCTCCCACAAATCTGATGACAACCATTTTTTTCAGCCAGTTGAGTTGGGTGCTCAACTTCCCAATCTCAGCGTACAGCATTTGGAGTTCGCGCTCGCGTTCGGCTTGTTGAGCCTGTTCTTTTTTGCGCTCATCTCCAAACAGGTCCGACAATTTCTCCACAGCCAGGGTTTTCCACTTGGAGAGTTGGTTCGGGTGGATGCCGTGTTCCGAGGCAATTTGCGCAATCGCTTGGCTCTTCTTTCAGAATTTCAAGGACGATTTTGGCTTTCTCTTCGGCGGTGTAGTGTTTTCTCATGGTACTAATTTACACCTTAAACCGACCCCTTTTTTTGTCTAAAATCAGTTTACCACCTCAGGGTGACTACCCAAAATCTGTTCTGTCATTCTTTACCCCATCACCGTAGGCACAACCATGAAATAGAGCAAATCACCTGCCCCTGTCCCTAAAAGGCGGGGGCAGGTATAGTTAATCAGAATACACCAAACCCAAAAAGGTTGCCATTCCATGCCAAACATTCTTGTCCTGTGTCGCGCCAACCAGTTCCGCTCTGTCGTCGCAGAGTACGCCCTGCATTCCAGATTGGATTCATCTCTATACCATGTCTCTTCTGCCGGAATCTGGGCGCAAGACGGTCTACCAGCCGCGCCAGGGTTGGCAGAGTGGAGCCAAATGCCAGAAATAACGCAGCATCGCTCCATAGCGCTAAGTTCGAGCATGATTCTAAAATGCGACCTTGCATTGGTTATGGAACGCGGACAAAAAGAAGCCTTGCAATTTGAATTCCCACAAGCGAGACAGCGCATCTATTTGCTCAGTGAAATGTCATCCCGCATCCCCTATGACTTGCCCGACCCGGCGCAAGGAAATGAAAATCCCCAAAAACTAATTGAAGAAATTAAATCTCTGGTAGAAAGAGGGATTCCCCGCATTTGCGAACTGGCACAATCCAATAATAACCCTAAAGATTAACGCCCCCGTCTCCTTTACGCCGTACGCTTTTGGGCGAGGCGGTGCAGGTTGCGGTCTAACCAGGGGAAAATGAGCAGGAGTAGCCCAAGCACCCCCGGAACCAGCACACCCCATACGGTTTTGTCGCCCAGTTTGAGCAAGCCCTGCACCCACAGGAAAAACCAGGGCGCTTCGGTTTCGAGCGGGGTGCGCGGGGGGTTGGTTGGGCTTTCGAGCGGGGCGTTGTAGAAGGTCAGGGCGGCAGCAATGAGCAACAACGTGCCGAGGGCAATGAGCAGCCACTCGTGGATGAGCAGGTTCGGAATCAGGTCGATGCGGCGGGTGGCTTCGCGCTTTTGCGCCTCGGACAAATCGCCTTCATCAACCGAAGCCGGGAGCGAAATGCTGTGGATACGCGCCACACGATAGTAATGAACACTGAGCAGGACGACCGTGACAACCGGGAGCAGAATGACAGTCTCGCCGATGAAGGCAAGGGCGGCAGCCATGCTCGTGCCGATGGTGACAGCCCAGTAGGAGAGTTGGTCCCAAGGCAGCAGGTAGCCAGTGAAGGCAAACAGCGCCCTCGCCCGCCAGGCGATGCACATCGCGCAGCAGCTCGCCAAAGGAGATTTCAGCGCCCAGGCGCAGGATGTAAGCCTAACTGCATAACAGTTCTAAAAACGGTTTTATCCGCGAATTTACGCCAATCAACGCGAATGAAAGCCATCCAAAACAAAAAATGCCCAAAAAATGAGCAAAAATTCGCGCAGATTAGCGGGTAAATGTAGGGTTGGGCAGTTATCCGGCTACGTATCAGGAAATCCACTTAATCGGGAACGACTCTATTTCTAATTTTCATAGAGAGCCAATAAACAATACCCGCCTGAATAGATACATTGAAACCAAACTGAAATATAATTTGCGCCAGCGGCGTTTTACACCAAATACCCTCCCTTATTTAGGAAACAGCGGACCAATCAACCCCAGTGATGACGCAAGGCAATTTTCTCTTCCTTCTTGTTGGCGCGCAAATTCTCAGCGCCAGCCTGGCTTTGGCAAGCGCCATTGTAGCCAGGCTGCAAAAAAAACGCCCCGGCAGCCTGCCCCTCGCCATCCTCATGCTCGCCGTGTCGCTGTGGAACCTGAGCGCGATGCTGAAAAACATCCTGGGCAGAGAACAAATGCCCTTCTGGGCAGCCGCAGAAATCTATGGGATGGGCATCGCCGCCAATTTTTTCCTGCTCTTCATCCTGGAATACACCCGGCAGCAGACCGTCAACCGCCACATTACCGAGCTCGCCTTCACCCTGCCCATTGTCTTTGCGCTTTTGGCAGGCGGCATCCCCCAACCGCCCGCGCAGCCCTTTTCGCCACCGCTCTTTTACCCGCTCTTCACCTTTTATTTTTACACCCTGCGCCTGCTTTCCACCGGCTTGCTGGCATGGGGGATTCTCAAATCTTCCAACATCTCCCGCCCACAGTTGTGGATTCTCACCCTGGGCGCCAGCCTGCCCTGGGCAGGCAACCTCCTCATTTTCCTGCACCCGCCTTTGGGCAGTTGGGGCGTGCGCGAGTTTGAACTGCACGCCTTCGCCTACACCCTCAGCGGCTTGGTGCTGGGTTTTGGCATTTTGCAATTTCGGCTGTTAGAAGTCGTCCCCCTCGCCAAAGACCACATCATCGAAAGTTTGCAAGACCCCTTCTTTATTCTGGATGAAAACCAAAACCTGATAGAGATGAACCTACCCGCCCAGGCATTGTTGGGCGTTTCCAGAAAAAAAACCTTCGGACTGCCAATTGCATCCGTTATCGAACATCACCCCAATCTGCTTGGCTTTTTGCAAGACGAAAGCCAAGCCATCATCCAGTTCCACGCCCCAAGCCAGCAATTTTACGAGGGCAAAAGCGTCCCCCTCCAAAGCGGGAGCAAACAACGCGGCAGGCTCATCCTGCTTAAGGATATTAGCCGCCAGAAGCAAAGCGAAAAAGAAATTTTAGAACAGCAAAGAAACCTGCAAACCCTGCTGGAAGCGGCGCCCTATCCCCTCTCCATCACCCGCGTCAGTGATGGAAAAATCCTGTATGCCAACGAAATCGCCCTGGATTTATACGAACTAGACCCCAGAAACTACCGCGAATGGAGCGCACCCCAACTATACGAAGCGCCAGAGCAAAGAGAAGAGATTTTGCAACGGTTGCAGGAACAGGGTCGGGTGGAAAACCTGGAGATGCGAATGCACTCCAGCGCAGGCAAAAAGCGCTGGGTGCTGTCCTCCATCCGCCCCATCCGTTACGAAGAGGAAGACTGCCTCCTCACCGCCCAGGTGGATATTAGCGACCGCAAAGAAATGGAAGACGAACTGCGCCAGGGCAGGGAGCGCCTTAAAGCCATTTTTGATTACGCTGGTCTTGGCATCCGCGTAACGGCAGTGGATGGCAGCTACACTTTTGTAAACGAGCAATGGGCAGAGATGCTGGCAACCCCCTCCCAAGCCTTGTTGGGGCAAAACGAGCTGGACTTTTTGCACCCCAACCACAAACACTACAACCGGGAGGTCTTGGACGCTATTCGCAGCGGGGAATTGGCAAATTATCACATCGAAAACCGTTACCTGCGTGCAGATGGCAGCGCCTTTTGGGGCGAATTGACCATGACACCCATCTACACCCCCGACGGGCAAATTGAGTCCGTCATCGGTTTTGTGATGGATATTACCCAGCGAAAAAACGCCGAAACCAACCTGCGGGAGGCAGAACGCCGTTTTAGAGAAATTTTGGAAAACCTGCAACTATTCGCCGTCATGCTGGATGTGGAGGGCAATATCACTTTTTACAACCATCACCTTAGCGAAGTCACCGGTTGGGAGCGCAGCGAGGTGCTCTCTAAAAACTGGTTCCGACTCTTTTTGCCGGAAAACCTGACAGCCCAGCAGGATTACACCCGCGCCATCCAACGCGGCAATATTTTCTCGCGGCACGAAAATCAAATCTGCCTGCGGGATGGAGCCAGGCGGCTTGTCTCGTGGAATAACACCCTGCTAAAAGACGAAAACGGCAGACCGATAGGCATGGCAAGCATCGGCGAGGATATTACCGAGCGCCGTCTGATGCAAACAGCGGAGCGAGAGCAGCGCATTATGGCAGAGTCGCTCACCGATACCGCCCAGGCGCTCTCCTCCTTGCTGGATTTCAACGACACCATCGACATCATTCTGGAAAACGCCAGTAAAGTAGTCCCTCACGATTCCGCCAACATTTCTCTCATCACCAAAGGTAAGGTGCATTTCATTCGGGCGCGTAGCAACGTAGGGATGGAAGAAGCCAACCAGACCATTGAGCAAATCACCTTCGACCTGAAAACAACCTACAACATGCGCCAAATGTACGAGACCAAAGAACCCATCCTGGTTACGGATACACACGAATACCCGCAATGGGTGAAAGACCCGGAAACAGACTGGATTCGCTCCTACCTCGGCGTTCCCATCATCATCCAGAACAAAGTGGTTGGTTTTCTCAGCCTCAACAGCGTAACACCCAACTTTTTTACACCCAAGCACACCCGCAGCCTGCAAGCCTTTAGCCTGCAAGCCGCCATTGCGATAGAAAACGCCCGCCTTTACCAAAAAAGCCAAAAAGAAATTGACGAAAGACGCAAAGCCCAAACCCGCCTGCGCCGCGCCAACAAAAGGCTGGAAAATCAATTGGCGAAAATTGAAAATCTGCAAGCCCAACTGCGCGAGCAAGCCATTCGGGATGGTTTAACCGGGCTATACAATCGCCGCTACCTGGAAGAAACCATCCAAAGAGAAGTTGCCCGCGCCCGGCGCGAAAACATCTCCGTCAGCGTCATCATGCTGGATATTGACCACTTCAAAAACGTCAACGACACCTACGGACACGAAGCCGGAGACAAAGTACTCCAATCCGTAGCCAACATCCTGTTGGCAGATAGCCGCCGGGCAGATGCCGCCTGCCGCTACGGCGGGGAAGAATTTTGCGTCATCTTCCCCGGCGCTCCGTTGAGCATAGCCCAACAAAGAGCCGAAGAATGGCGGGAAGTCATTGCTAAAATGACCGTCACCTTCAAATCTCAACGGCTCAAAGTTACCGTATCCATGGGGGTTGCCTGCTACCCGGAACATGGCCAAGACCCGCTGGAAATCATCGGCGCGGCAGACCGGGCGCTCTACACCGCCAAACCCCCCGGGCGCAACCGTTTCGTCACCGCCCTGCCACAATCTGACATTTGACAAAAGCCCCCTCTATTGCTATACTGCCCAACGTTGTTGGAAATAAAGAGACTAAACCTGCCAAACGGCAGTTAAAAAACCAAAAGCGTCTTTTTTACCCCGCGCCGCCGGGGATGTTTTTTAATATCACCTGCATTCACCCGCCCCAAAGCGGTTAGAAAATTATTTAACGGAGAAAAACACAAGTGACAAATCCAAAATTAAAAATCGTTCCCCTGGGAGGGCTGGGGGAAGTAGGCAAAAATATGATGGCCTACGAATACGACAACCAGATTCTGGTTGTTGATGCTGGTTTAATGTTCCCAGACAACGACATGATTGGGGTCGACTACATTATTCCAGACTTTGAATACCTCTACGACAAAAGCCACAACATCGCCGGAATCATCATCACACACGGTCACGAAGACCACATCGGCGCGTTGCAGCACGTCCTTAGCCGCATCCCCGCCCCGGTCTACGGAACCCAACTCACCCTGGGGCTGGTGGAAGTCAAACTCGCCCGCAACGGCATGGCATCCAAAGCGGATTTGCGCCCCGTTCAAGCCGGGCAAACCCTGCAAGTTGGTCCCTTCAAAGTGGAATTTTTCCACGTCTGCCACTCCATCCCGGATGCCGTTGGACTGGGCATCACAACCGGCGCTGGGCTGGTCGTTCACACCGGCGACTTCAAATTTGACCACACCCCGGTGGACAATTGGCCCACCGACTACGCCAAGCTGGCAGAATTCTCAGCCAGAGGGGTGGACCTGCTCCTGAGCGATTCCACCAATGCCGAGCGCCCCGGCTGGACCCCCTCCGAAAAGGTGATTGGACCCGCCCTGGAAAAAGTCATCGCCGAAGCGCCAGGCAGGGTCATCATCGCCACCTTTGCCTCCCTCATCTCGCGGATGCAGCAAACCGCAGACGCCGCCGTAAAACAACACCGCAAACTCGCCTTTGCCGGAATGAGCATGGTAGATAACGCCAAAATGGCTCGCCGCCTCGGCTACCTGCTCGTCCCAGACGAAACCCTCGTCAGCCTGGATATTGCCCTCAACCTACCCCCGGAGCAGGTCGTCATCATGTGTACCGGCTCTCAGGGAGAACCCTCCTCCATCATCGGCAGGCTCTCCGCCGGAACCAACCGTCAGTTCGACCTGCTCCCCAACGATACGGTCGTGCTTTCCTCCCACCCCATTCCCGGCAACGAAGAACCCGTCAGCAAAACCATCAACAAAATGCTCAGGCGCGGCGCCAACGTCATCTACGATTCGATTGCCCCCATTCACGTTTCTGGTCACGCCAGCCAGGAGGAGCAAAAACTCATGCTCAACCTGGTGCGCCCGCGCTACTTTATGCCCATTCATGGCGAGCTGCGCCAACTGCGCCGCCATGCCGGGCTGGCAGAAGAAATGGGCATGTCGCGCCAAAACATCATCCTTGCTGAAAACGGGCAAACAGTGGAACTGAGCAACGGGGAAATTCGCCTCGGCGAGCGCATCCCTGGCGGTTATGTGTTTGTGGAAGGCTCCGCCATTGGGGATGCCGACCCGGACGTGATGCGCGAGCGAGAACAACTTGCCCGCTCTGGCATTTTCATCGTCAACCTGAGCGTGGATAAATACTCCAACCGTCTACTGGACGACCCAGAAATCATCACCCGGGGCTTTGTCCCCTCCGATGAAGCCGAGGCGCTGATTCAGTTGGTACGCAAGCGGGTGACGGATGTCATCCATGGCGGAGGCTTGAGTATGCAAAAAGAGATTATGGACGTGGTCAAGACCCTCATCTTCAACGAAACCCGCCGCCGCCCCATGGTCTTTGTTACGGTGACGAAAGCCTGAGCCACGCCAAAGCCCCCAAAGCCGCCCAACGCCCGGTGGACATGCTGCCTGTCAGCAGGTAGCCGCCGGTGGGGGCTTCCCAATCCAACATTTCCCCGGCGCAAAACACGCCGGGGATTTTTTTAAGCATCAGACGCTCATCCAGCCCCTCGAAACGGATGCCTCCGGCGGTGCTGATGGCTTCGTTGAGCGGGCGGGGGCTTTGCAGGGGCAGGGGCAGAGACTTTATCGCTTTTGCAAGCATGAGGGGGTTTTCCATTTCCTCCCGGCTCAGAAATTCCCACAGCAAGCCTGTTTTTACGCCCTTTAGCCCCACCGCTTTTTCGATGTGGCTGGCAAGGCTGCGAGAACCTCGCGGCTGAGAGAGCCGGTTTGCCAGTTTTTCTTCCGTCCAGCCGGGGGCAAGGTCGAGAAGGACCGTTTGCGGGGCGCTGCTCTCCAGCGCATCACGGATGGGTGCGGAAAGGGCGTAGATGAGGCTTCCTTCCACACCGTAGGCGGTAACGATGAATTCGCCCTGCTTCCAAACCTGCCCCAGCCCAAGCCGAACTGCCTTTAGCGGAGCGCCATCGTAACGGGTGCGGAAGTGTTCGCTCCAGTGAACGTTGAAGCCGCAGTTTGCCGGTTTGAGAGGCGCGAGAGGGATTTCCTTCGCCTGCAACAGGGCAAACCAGGCGGCATCCGAGCCGAGTTTGCGCCAACTGCCGCCGCCCAAAGCTAAAATAACCGCGTCTGCTTCGGCTTGGGCTTGCCCGCCAGGGACGCTAAAGGTGAGGGTTTTACCTTGCAGGTCAACCAGGCGGTGACGGGGATGGAAAGTTACTCCCCCGGCGCTCAGTCTTTGCAACCAGGCACGTAACAAAGGCGAGGCTTTTAACCCCTTGGGGAAAACTCTGCCAGAGGTGCCGGTGAAGGTTTCAAAGCCCAGGTCTTGCGCCCAGGCGACCATCTCCGGCGCGGCAAATTGACTCAGCATGGGCAGGATGGCAGGGTGGCTGTAACGGGTGA
>DYNS01000443.1 GCA_020720965.1 Anaerolinea sp.
AAAAAACGGCGCGGACAGATTAAGCGCACCCGCCAATACAACCCCGAAGAATGGGAATAAACGCCATGCAAACCCTGCTCCCCCTCCTCGCTGGGCTGGGCGCCGCCGCCATTTGGGGCGGCATGTACGTTGTCAGCAAGGTTGTGCTGGAGGTCATCCCCCCTTTCAGCCTGCTCAGCATCCGGCTCGTCCTCGGCTTTCTCAGCCTGTGGCTCGTCATCGCCTGGCGCGGAGGCTTCCGCCTCAGCCGCTGCCAAACCCTGCAAGCCCTGGGCGTGGGGTTGGTCGGCTACGGCGTCTCGCTCGGATTTCAATTTGTCGGCACCAAACTCTCCACCGCCGCCAACGGCGCTCTCGTCACTTCCGCCACTCCTGCGCTTGTGCTACCCTTTGCCTGGCTCCTGCTCGGCGAGCCGGTCACACGCCGCAGGCTGGCAGCCATCAGTCTCGCCACCCTGGGCGTGCTCGCCGTCATAGACCCGCGCAGCGCGGATTTATCCTCCCGGCTCTTTTTGGGCAACCTCAGCCTGCTGGGCGCGGCGCTCACCTGGGCGCTGTACTCCGTCCTGGTGCGAAAAGTCTCGCAGGGGATGGACATCCTCCAATCCAGCGCCGTCTTTTTACTGGGCGGGCTACCCATCACCCTTCCGGCGGCGGCATGGGAAACCGCCGTGCAGGGCTGGGGAGAAATCACCCCCGCCATCTGGGGCGGAATTTTGTTCCTGGGAGTCATCTCCACCGCCCTCGCCATGTTCCTGTGGAATTACGCCTTTGCCCGCCTGCCCGCCGGAGCCGCCTCGTTGACTTTTTTTGCTCAGCCGCTGGTGGGCGTGCTGTTGGGCTGGCTCTTTCTGGGCGAAACCATCACCACCCTGTTCTTGCTGGGCGGTGTCCTCATCAGCGCGGGGATATTCATCGCGGCAAAGGAATAGGCAAATGTAAGGAAAACCGGGGTATCGGCGGGGGATAATCCGCCCCTGCACCTAAAAAACTACGGAGGCTACTTCCATGCGAATTTTAATCACCGGGGCGGCAGGGTTCCTCGGCTCACACCTTTGCGATAAACTTCTCGGCGATGGACACGACGTTGTGGGGTTAGACAACTTCATCACCGGCTCCGAGGCAAACATCTCGCACCTGATGGGCAACGAACACTTCACCTTCTACAAACATGACGTATCCAACTACATCTTCGTCCCCGGCAAATTAGACGCGGTAATGCACTTTGCCTCGCCTGCCAGCCCCAACCCGCTTTCGCCCTACGCCTACTTCAACCTGCCCATCCAAACCATGAAGGCAGGCGCTCTCGGCACGCACAACACCCTGGGATTGGCAAAAGCCAGCGGCGCACGCTACCTGCTTGCCTCCACCAGCGAAATTTACGGCGACCCCACCGAGCACCCCCAAAAAGAAACCTACCCCGGCAACGTGGACACCACCGGACCCCGCGCCGTGTATGACGAAGCCAAACGCTTCGCCGAATCGCTCACCCTGGCGTATCACCGCCAACACGGGGTAAACACCAGCATCGTCCGCATCTTCAACACCTACGGACCGCGCATGGACCTGGAAGACGGGCGCGCCCTACCCAACATGCTCAAACAAGCCCTGTTGGGGCAACCCCTCACCATCTACGGCGATGGCTCGCAAACCCGCTCCTTCTGCTACGTGGATGACCTGGTGGAAGGGATTGTGCGCCTGCTCTACAGCCAGGAACACATGCCCGTCAACATTGGCAACCCAACCGAAATGTCCATCCTCCAATTCGCGCAGGCGATTAACGAAATCACCGCCAACCCCGCCGGCGTAACCTTCATCGAACACGCCCGCAGCGCCCGCGACCCTCAGCGCCGCCGACCGGATATTACCCGCGCCCAGGAAATTTTGGGCTGGCAACCCCAAATAGACTTACGCGCCGGACTGCAAAAAACCCTGCCCTACTTTAAAGAAAAACTCAACCTGGCATGACGACTCTTCTCAAAAACCCGCTAGAACGCGCCCGCTTCTTCAAATTTGCGGCAGTGGGCGCTTTGGGCGCAGTGGTGGATTTTGGCGTAATGAACCTGCTGGTATGGCTGCTTAATGCGCCTTTTGTACTCGCCGGGGGAATTTCCTTTGTTTGCGCCGTAGGCAGCAACTTCACCTGGAACCGCTTTTGGACATACCCCGAATCGCGCTCCAAACCACTTTGGGGACAGTTG
>DYNS01000118.1 GCA_020720965.1 Anaerolinea sp.
CCCCCATCCCGCCCACCGCCCCCATCACCGAAACGCCCCCCCCCGCCGCCAGCGCCACCGCCTTCATCGGCACCCTCGCCCCCTACGACGTGAGCAAACTCCCCAACTGCCCCTTCCTCATAGACAACAACACCGACTACGAACTGATAGTCACCATCTATGGCACTACCAAACCGGGAGAAAAACCGGTCTACTACTCGTGGCGGGTAACAAACAGTTTCCGTTTCGACATCCCCTGGGGTAGTTACCAATACACCGTCCAAATAGGCGACAAAAAGACCATCACCGGCAGTTTCGGCATCAACAACTACGACAAAACTACCATGCGAGTCTCTCTACAAAAAGTCATCGTCATTGGACCTTAATCATCTCCACAAAAAAGAGCCGCCAGGGGTTCCCTGGCGGCTCTTTTTTGTTACTGCTCTCGCAAGCGCTCAATCCTTGCGCCCAAAGCCCTCAACTTCCCTTCCACATTTTCATAACCCCGGTCAATTTGCCCCACATTACGGATGACAGACTTGCCATTTGCCGCCAGCGCCGCCAGCACCAAAGTCATCCCCGCCCGAATATCCGGGCTTTCCACCTTCTCGCCAAACAGCCGGGTCGGACCCGTCACAATACAGCGATGCGGGTCGCAAAGCACAATCTGCGCCCCCATGCTCACCAACTTATCAATAAAAAACATGCGGCTTGGGTACATCCAATCGTGAAAAAGAACGCTGCCCCTCGCCTGCGTAGCAACCGCAATGGCAATACTCATCAAATCGGTGGGAAAAGCGGGCCAGATATTGGTCTTAATCTCCGGAATGGCATTCCCCAAATCTGGGAGAACCTCCAACCTTTGGGTAGCCGGGACGAAAATATCATCCCCTTCCTCCTGCCAATCCACCCCCAGGCGATTAAACACCATCCGAATCATCCGCAGCCACTCCACCCCGGCATTCCTCACCCGAATCGAACCGCCGGTAACAACCGCCGCGCCCACAAAACTGACCACTTCGATATAGTCGGGACCCACCGTAAACTCGCCACCATGCAAACGCTCCACCCCGGTAATGGTGAGCGTGTTGGAGCCAATCCCCTCAATTTTTGCGCCCAAGACGTTAAGCATCTGACAAAGCTGCTGCACATGCGGCTCGGAGGCGGCATTGCTGATAACCGTCACCCCCCTCGCCAGCGAAGCCGCCATCACCGCGTTTTCCGTCCCCAGCACCGAGGCTTCATCCAGCAAAATCTGAGCGCCCTGCAAACCCTGCGGAGCAGAGAAGGAAAAAATCGCGTTGGCGCGGTCAAACTCCACTTTGGCGCCCAAGGCGTTAAACGCCAAAATGTGGGTATCCAACCGGCGGCGACCAATCACATCCCCGCCAGGCGGAGGCAGTTTCACCCCCCCGGCGCGGGCAGTCATTGGACCTGCCAGTAAAATAGAGGCGCGGATGCGGCGGGATTGCTCCGGGTCCAAATCGGCGGGGCGCATCTTGCGGGGGTCAATCCGCCAGGAGCGGCTGCCCAGGTGTTCCACCACCACACCCAGGCTTTCAAACATACGGCGCATATCCTGCACGTCTCTAATTTCGGGCAGGTTGTGCAATATCACAGGCTCATCCGCCAGCAGGCAAGCGGCGAGCAAAGGCAGAGCGGCGTTTTTATTGCCTCCCGGCGTTACCTCACCGTTCAGGGCAATACCGCCATCAATCACAAATTTTTCCATCGTCCTGTCTCCAATTTTCTAACGAGATTGTAAACGCGCCAAAGCCAGGCAATAGCCAAGAGAAACCAGAGAGAATTGGTATAATTTGCTCTATGGAACTTCTCCCTGCCATTTTAATGGGTTTTTTGGGCGGTTGGCTCGCCAATTACCTCAGCGATGTTTTGCCCTCCCGGCGCAAGCTGACTCAACCCTTTTGCCCACACTGCGAACATCCACAAACCTGGCAGGGATATTTTACTCTGCGCCCCTGCCCGCACTGCCACAAAAGCCCGCGCCCGCGCGTTTTTCTCACCCTGGCGCTCGGCATTCTCCTCAGCGTATGGCTATGGCTAAACCCTCCCGCCAAAATGGGTTACTGGCTTGGGTGGCTCATCCTCGTTTACTTTGGCGTTGTCGCCATCATAGACTTGGAACACCGTCTCATCCTGCACGTTGTCAGCCTGTTTGGTTATGCCCTTGGTCTGGGTAGCGGAATTTACCTGCATGGGCTTTCCTCCGCCTTGCTGGGCGGTGGGGTCGGTTTCGGAGTCATGTTGCTCTTTTACCTGGCAGGCATCCTATTTGCACGGTATCGCGCCCAAAAGCGCGGAGAAGACGATGACGAGGAAGCTCTGGGCTTTGGGGATGTGATGCTATCAGGCGTGCTTGGGCTGTTGCTGGGCTTTCCGCGCATCATTGTGGGGCTTATCTTTGGCATCATGGCAGGCGGCATCTTCAGCCTTCTCATCATTCTTTTCTTAGTCGTTACAAAAAAATATCAAAGCATGACGGTTTTCATCGCTTACGGACCTTATCTGCTTCTGGGGGCGTTTATTCTCCTCTACACGCCAAAAGTTTTAACAATTCTGTCAGGATACTAGTACCATAGTACTAAAGTAGGGTTGTTAAGGCAATGCTATCCGGTAAACTAAGATTAGAAGAAGTTTGCCAGTTATTCATTTAACCTGTTTTTTTCATTGTTAATGCGAGGTTTGGTATGAAACAACAAAAAGAAAGGAAAGGAGGGAAGGACAAAGGGCAGAGTTTTGTAGAACTTGCCGTTGTCTTAACCATATTGTTGCTTCTTTTGGCAGGGATGGTGGAGTTTGGTTATCTGCTAAATCAATACATCAACATCGTAGATGGCGCACGCGAAGCGGCACGCTTTGGCGTGAACGCAGACCCCTTCATCCGCACGACCAGCCCTTTTGGGTTAGACCAAAACTTTTTTAGAGGTCTTTCTGACCTGGCAGAAAACACGATGGTTCCCATTATGCTGGATATAAGCGCCCGCAGCGGCTACGCCGGGGACGATGTCGTCATATCAGTCATCAGCCTGAGCGGAAGTAATGTAGTACGCTTTCCAGACAATGACGGATGGAGCCGTTACAGCAACGCCGTCAGCGCCATCAGCAACGGGCAGGTCGCAGCACGCCTAGACAGTAACGCTCCCAATACCGGGCTTGTGATAGTGGAGGTTTACTATGGGTATCCGCAAATACTAAAAATGCCGTTTTTTACCGCCATCATCCCAGACCCCATTGCCGTACACGCCTACTCCATTATGCCCTTACCCGCCGCCGAACCAACTCCCACTCCGTGAGCCGTGCCATGAAAACAATACTTAAACTTAAAAATATATTCCATAAGCGCCAAAAAGGGCAGATATTGGTCATTTTGGCGTTGATTTTCATGGGTCTGATGGGCATCATTGGACTGGCAATTGACCTGGGAATGACTTTTGTCAATTACTCTCGTTTGCGCCGGGCAGTCGACTCGGCAGCCCTGGCGGCAACCGGTGAATTTAAGCGCGGCTACACCATTGCCAAGATGCGTGCCGCCGCCGGACAAATGCTGACCCTTAACGAAATTACAGACACAACCAACATCCAAATTGAAACCTGCGAAAGCATGCCCGGCGACCCGCGAGTTTGTACCAACCCGCTGCGCAAACTGGTGTTCATCTCCGTTTCGCAGAACGCACCACTTTATTTCATGCCCATTTTTGGAATTCAATTCGTGCCCATTACGGTGGACACCGTATCCGAGGCAGCCTCTGTGGATGTCATTCTTGCCATAGACACATCCGAATCCATGACCAACGCCGCGCCATACGGTTCGCTCTATGGCGACCCCAAACTCTGCAACGAATCTGACCCCAACGGACTCAGCGGCACGACCCCCAGTTTCGACACCCTGCCCGGACCAGACGGTATCCCCGGAGAGTGTCACCCCTTTGAAGAAGTGAAAAACGCGGCAAAGTTATTTACAGACCAGCTCTACTTCCCTTATGACCGGGTTGGAATTGTAATTTTCGACCAGTACCCCTACGTAGAACTGGCGATGAGCGATAACATCGTTGTCGTACAAGACACCGTCAAAAACCTTCAGGTCTTTCCCAATCACATGATGTGCCCTTACACGCTGGCAGATGGTCCTGACGCCAATATGGATTTGGGGCAGCCCTGTCGGCTCTACCGGGACGACACCGGCTCTTTTTACGAAGGTTTCGACTGCGGCTCTTACTGGTACGAGACCAGAAACCCATCCAAATGCACCTCCACCAACATTGGCGGGGGCATGGCAGTCGCCGGGAATATGCTCGGCGGGGCGTATCCATCCGATTACACCGGACCGAAACCTCCCCTGCGGGAGGAGGCTCTTTGGGTCACCATCCTTCTCACCGATGGCGCTGCCAATGCTGGTTACAACGAAAGCGGACAGCCCATTTGCCCTCCCTACACCTGGTCCAGGAACCCTTTCTGCCGCGACAAAGACTCGACCGAAAGGCACGATAAATCAAACACCAGCATGTACGATGCCGATGATTTTGCCCGCGACATGATAGACTTTGTAGGAACCGGGCAGCAGTCGCTTATCTTCTCCATCGGTTTGGGGAGCCTCGTCACCAGCAAAAACCTGGAAGACGACCCCAGCAACCCGCCGCCCGGCGAAGCGCTCTTACAATACGCTGCCGATACCGGCGATGGCATCTACTACTTTGCCCCCAACGGCGCCCAACTCTACGACATCTTTTTGGCGATTGCCAACAATATCGCCACCCGCATTACCCAGTAAGCGTTCTTACAGGAAGGTGTGATATGAACTTCAAGCCTTATCTCCCCCCCCCTCCCCGGCATTTTCCGCGTGGCGCTCAAAAGTCACAGGCGGCAGTGGAATTTGCCCTGACCATCCCCATTTTCTTGATGATTATTTTTGGGATTATCGATTTTTCTCTGCTTTTCTCCTCCTGGCTCTCCATTCAGAACATGTCCCGGCAGGCAGCCCGTTACGCCACAACCGGACAATATAACACCATCCACTGTATTGACCTGGATGGGGACGGTTCGCTGTGCGCCGGAGACTCTCGCAACGAAGAAATTGACCATGCCCGCCTCCTTTCCATCAAAGACGTCGCCGAATCCTGGAGTTGGCTGCAAATCTTCCGGGCTACAGGCGTTGCACAAGCCGAGGAAGGCTACCTGAACGTGGTCGTCTGTTCCAGCAAGGACTTTGACGAAGATGGCACCGGAGACCTCGTGTTCCACCGCTCAGCACAGGGGCGTAACGACAGCGCCGCCTACTCACGCTGCACTCTGATGGATGGCGTGACCCAACGGGAAGACCCCGGCAACCCCGGCGACCGGGTTATCGTTTCGGTAGATTATAACCACCCCTTCCTAACGCCTTTCATCGACATGAACATGCCGATGTTCCACCTGGCAAGCAACCGCGAAGGCTTGGTTGAGCGCTTCCGCGTGGCGCGGGTGATTTCCGTGCCGCCTGCCATCCCCCTGCCCACCCTTACCCCTAGCAACACTCCCACCCCCACCAGTACCCCCCTCCCCACCGCCAGCGCCACCGCCACCGCCACCCCCCTGCCCATTTTCATTCAAATTGTAACCCCCGCCGTCTCCGACACCATTATTTACGATGCGGCCGGAACCCGGTTTGAAGCCCAAGCCTACAACCCGCCCTATGGCACAACCAACGGAGCCGGGATTAAAAATATTCGATTCTGGTTCACGGGTCCCACCAGCATCAATGGCAGAACAGAAGGCGTAAAATCATACTGCGCCTTTGGCGGCGATAGCCCCTGCAACACCATTGAATCGGTCAAGTGGTTTTACAGCCTCGTACCAGGGACTTACACCATGTACGCCCAGGCAACCGGGACTGATAACCGGGTTTCGGAAATTGCCTCGATGGTCTTCTACATCATCGCCAGTCCCACCCCCACCGCCACCCCAACATCCACGGCAACCGATACGCCAACTGTCACCCCCACCGCCAACTGCTCCACCGAATACTTCCGTTGGGATAGAAGCCGCTTTACCGCCAGCACCAGCGGCAATCCCAACCTGCAAATCGGCGTATACAACAACACCGGCGGAGATACCCAAATCACAAGTTTGTCCTTTGACTGGGATGAATATGAAAGCATATCCGATGCCAACTTGGGAATCAACAAACAATATATAAATTCCTGGAAATTCGGCAGCGTTTCGGACGGAACCAATCGTTATGACTCCCCCATGGAACCGGCGTTAGCCCAAACCTTTGTCGCATCCGATACTAAGACAACCAAATTTTATTTTTACTATGGCAAAGCCGACCCAGATTGGACAACCGATGTTTTCCCGGAAATGTTCGGGTTGACCGTAGTATTTGATAACGGCTGCACCCTCACCATGCCCAAGCAGCAGTACACTCAGACCATTACTCCAACCAGGACTCTGACACCAACCCGCACGCATACCCCAACCAAAACTCCTACAAAAACCGGAACAGTTACCCGAACTCCACCAAATACAAACACCCCCACGATTTCCCGCACGCCCACCGCGTCTCCGACCTGTATCGTGCGCGGCTCTATCTCGGTCGCCAATGCAAGCGGAAACATCCGAAGCAATTTTGATTGCTTATACGGCTGTGCGAATTCACCATATCTGATAACAAACGACTTTATCTCTGAATGGTATGACTGGACGCTGTACTATCCCAATGAAGCTGGAGACCAGATTAACGACGGCGGTTTCTGGCTCAATTCCGGACAACAGGCACACCCGGTAAGCGGCAAGGTTGTTCCACTGGGTCAGAGCCCTTACAACTACGGTGGGCTTACTTACCCCGCCACGCTCACTGTCAAAGTCGAAGGTAACGGTTGGTGCAACACCAAGTATGCCACGTTCACCATCGGCGCTCTGTACCCCACGCCGACCAATACCAGTACACCCACCAAGAGTAGCACGCCCACGAATAGCGCCACGCCGACAACTTCACCCACCATCACTCCATCACCTACCCGCACGCAAACGCCCACCCCAACCGTCGTGCCGCCTACCAGAACGCCGACTCCCACCCCCACGCCGTCTCAATCACTCACACCCACCCCGCGCTGCTTCGACTGTTAGCCAGGGCAAAAGCATAGCCCCGCCGGGCAGGAGGTTCTCCCTCCTGCCCGGTTTTGCTTTATAATCCGCCCCGTTGCCGGGAAAACGGCAAAGAAAGGAGCCAAAGACAAAGGGAAAGCAAGCGCAGGAGCCTGTCCAGACCGACAGGCAGACGAGGACGAGGGTTCCCCACCGCGAGGCGGGGCTAAACCCGGCGGGGGCAAACTGCCGGGTGAAAATCGAAAGTTCAGCGGAAGCCCTCCGGGAGAAGTCACATCCCGAATCTCTTTCCCTCCAGAACCAAAACGCGCTCACAACACTGGCTGGTAACAGACCAGAGAAAAAGCGTCAGTGACCTCTTCTCACCCCGGCAAGGCGGATGCTTTGCCTGGCTATTTCAATTTCTCTGGAGGAACCCATGTGTGGCATTGTTGGCTATATTGGGGAGCATGACGCTACCCCCATCATCCTTAACGGTCTTAGAAGGCTGGAATATCGCGGATACGACTCCGCGGGGATTGCGGTTTTACAAAATAACAACATCGAACTGCGGCGCGATGCCGGAAAACTCTCCAACCTGGCAAACCTGCTGGAGAGGCAGCCCATCACCGGCGCGCCGGGGATTGGGCATACCCGCTGGGCAACGCATGGCGCGCCCAGCGCCCGCAACGCGCACCCGCACCTGGGCGCAACCGGGCGGGTCGTTGTCGTTCATAACGGCATTGTGGAAAATTTCCTCGAAATTAAAGAGGAAATGAGCGCCGAAGGCGTTACCTTCCAATCCGATACCGACACCGAGACCATTGTTCACCTGGTGGAAAAACACCAGGCGGCGGGCAAAAACTTTTTACAAGCCGCCCGCGCCACTTTTCAGCAGGTGCGCGGAGCCAATGTCATTCTCCTCGTCAGCGCAGACGAACCAGATGCGATTCTCTGCGCCCGCATTGGCAATGCCGGGGGCGTGGTGATTGGTTTGGGCGAGGGAGAAAACTTCCTCGCTTCCGACATCCCCGCCATATTGGAACACACCCGCCGCGTGATTTTTCTCGAATCGCATCAGATGGCGATTGTGACCAAAAACGAGGTCAGCGTTCAGACCCTGGAAGGCGCCCCGGTCATCCCCCAAATTCACACCATCGCCTGGGACCCCATCGCCGCCGAAACGGGCGAATATCGCCATTTCATGCAAAAGGAAATCCACGAGCAGGT